>JBGPOG010000104.1:0-10121 GCA_041487935.1 Chthonomonadia bacterium
CAAAGTGACCTTGGCCGCCGTCCCGCAGCATGACATGGTGACCTTGGCCGCCGTCCCGTAGCATGACAAAGTGACCTCGGCCGTCGTCCCGCAGCATGACAAAGTGACCTTGGCCGTCATGCCGTAGGGATCTGTTTTTCGCATTGAGCAATCCTGAACGGTTACACGCTGAGGAACTGGCAAGAAGCTTGCAACAAGACTTGCAACAAGAGTTGTATTGGCCGGGCCTCTCATGTCACAGTGAACCGCATTCGGTGTACAATTTGACATTGGTGAGTAACAGCTCACAGTTGGGGAGAATTCGTCTTGCGACCGGTAGGGGTGAAGCATTCGGACGATCGGTTTACAATTTGACGGGAGGTTTGCGCCCGAATGCTTCACCCCTACGCATCGACCGTGAGCGATTACATTGGTGACTTGGAACATTCTCTGCGCTATCTTGCGTAAAATGGAACGGAGACAATGACTATTTGGGACAAATTCCCATTGATAGATGGAGGTTGAATCGATGATTTCCGGTAATTCAATATGGCGGCGCGGGCGACGGCGGGTAATCCTGGTCGCGCTCGTTGCCGTGGGGCTGTTTTCGGGCTTCAACGTCGCTCGGAACGTCTGGGCTTCCGAGCCGGCGTCCGGCGGCCAAGCATCGAAGACCGCAGCCATTAAGGCGGCGATCAACGCCGCCGTTGCGCCCCTCGCGGACATTGAGACCGCGTTTATCGCCATTGGGGAGCGGATCGAGCCGTCGGTCGTATCGATCCGCGTGACCAAGAACATCAAGACGGCCGGCAACGATATGGGGAACGCATTCCGTTTCTTCCAGGACATGCCGGGCTTCGAAGGGCAGCAGCCGTTCCGCCAGATGCCCCGCACGTTCAAGATGCAGGGCGCCGGCAGCGGCGTGATCGTCCGGCAAGATGGCTGGATCCTCACGAACGACCACGTGGTCGGCGGGGCCGACAAAGTTACCGTGAAGCTTCACGACGGTCGTGAGTTCGACGGAACCGTCCGGCGCGATTACCGCAGCGACCTGGCGCTCGTGAAGATCAACGCCAGCAACCTCGTCCCTGCTGAGCTTGGCGATTCGGATCGGGTACGCGTAGGCCAGTGGGCGCTGGCGTTCGGCTCGCCGTTCGAGCTGCAGGACACGATGACCCATGGCATTATCAGCGCCCGCGCCCGGCAGCAGGAGATCGGCGGCCGTGGCGACGCACGGGCCTATACCAACCTGCTCCAGACCGATGCGCCAATTAATCCCGGAAACTCCGGCGGCGCTCTGGTGAACATTCACGGCCAGGTAATCGGGATCAACGTAGCAATCGAATCGCCCAGCGGCGGAAGCGTGGGGATCGGTTTTGCGATCCCGGCGAATACCGCCAAGAACGTAATGGATCAGCTCATCAATAAAGGCAAAGTCACTCGCGGTTTCCTGGGAGTCCTTCCTCGCCCGCTGACCTTCGAGCAGAAACAGAAGTACGGCGTGTCCGATGGAGCCATGGTAGCCCAGGTGACCGATGGCACCCCCGCCGCGAGGGCCGGCATCCAGCCCGAAGACATCATCACCCGGTTTAACGGCAGGGCGGTCGTGGATGACGGCTCGCTGCGCGATGCCGTGGCAAGGGTGGAGCCTGGTAAGCGAGTGGAGATTGTCGTCCGCCGCAACGGACGGGATATGACGCTCAACACCACGCTGGACTCGGCGCCCGATCCTCTTACTGTTGCGGAGAAGCCGGAAGTTCGGGAAAGCCAGGGCAAACTGGGAATACGCGTGGAGACCCTCACCCCTGACAGCGCCAAGCAGTACAAGGTGAGCGGCCCGACCTCCGGGGCGGTGGTGGCCGAGGTGATGTCCGGCAGCCCGGCCGAAGAGGCGGGACTCCAGCCGGGTGACGTGATCGTCCGGGCTAACGGCAAGCCGATTGCCAGCGGCCAGGATCTGACCGACGCGGTGAAGAATCTAAAGAGCGGCGATACGGTGAACCTGGTGGTGCATCGCGACAAGTCCCGCAGCCTGGTGAGCATCAAGCTGTAACAAGCTGTTCGTTCAGCCAGAAACCCGAACGGCCCGCGGAGAGAAATCTCCCGGGCCGTTTTGACCTTTGTCGAGCATCCGATAGGATTGGTACGGCGGCCTATAATAGAAGCGTAGCCAGCAAGCCGCCATCTCGCAGGGATCTGATTTTCGTGGCTCCGCATACTTTGATTCGGCGCTCAGACGTAAGCGGCAGAGTCAAGAGCAGATCCTTACAAGGATGACGCAGGCGTTACCGGTTTTCTCAAATCGCAGCCGCATCCGCGCAGTGGGGCGCTCGGCTTGACGATTGAGTGCTTGGCTGCCGGCTTTGACTTATACTTGCGGCCGCCACATCGGATATTGGCAACAAGAGGTTATTTCAGACTTTTGAAGAACAATATCCGCACCTACTTTCTAGGAGATATCACTCATGGACCGTCGACAGTTCCTTCAGGCCGGCGCCGGCCTTGCGCTTTCCACTTCTGCGGGACCGGGTTATGCCATGCCCGATAAGAGACCCAGAGTCGGTTTGATCGGCGCAGGCTGGTACGGCAAGGTGGATCTTTTCCGGCTGATTCAGATCGCGCCTGTCGAGGTCGTGTCCGTTTGCGACGTGGATAAACGGATGCTCGCCGACGCTGCCGAAACGATCTCGCAGAGGCAAGCCTCACATAAGAAGCCCCGCACTTACCACGACTACCGGCAGATGCTGAAGGAAAAGGACCTGGACATTGTGCTCATCGGCACGCCGGACCACTGGCATGCCCTGCCCATGATCGAGGCTTGCAAAGCGGGCGCCGACATCTACGTCCAGAAACCGGTCAGCGTGGACGTGGTCGAAGGGCGGGCCATGGTCGACGCGGCGAGGAAGTACAAGCGCGTCGTCCAAGTGGGTACGCAGCGCCGGAGCACTCCGCATCTGGTAGAGGCCCGGGATACGATTGTCCGGGAAGGTAAATTGGGGAAAATCGGGTTGGCCGAGATCTACTGTTACTATCACATGCGAGCAACCGAAAATCCGCCTGACGAGCCGCCGCCGGATTACCTGGATTGGGATTTCTGGACCGGCCCGGCGCTGATGCGCCCTTACAACCGTATCGCGCATCCTCGAGGTTGGCGAGCGTTCATGGAATACGGCAACGGAATCTTGGGAGACATGTGCGTCCACATGCTGGACATGGTCCGATGGACGCTTGGCCTCGGCTGGCCGAAACGGATTTCGTCGAACGGCGGCATCCTGGTGGACAAACAGAGCAAAGCCAATATCACCGATACACAGCTCGCCACCTTCGATTTTGGCGATCTCGACGTCATCTGGCAGCACCGCACCTACGGTCATCCGAATGACGAGAAGTATCCCTGGGGAGCGACGATTTACGGGGACAAGGGGACATTGAAGATGAGCGTAATGAGCTATGACTTCATCCCCTACGGAAAAGGTCAGCCGGTCCACAAGGATGTTACCTACGAGCTGGAGCAGTACCCGGAGGACAAAACGGAGAAGGACCTCGAGCGGCACGTGGCCCCCGCGGTACGCCATCACATGCTGGATCTGCTGCACAACATCGAGACCCGCGGCAAGCCGGTTGCGGATATCGAAGAAGGCCACATATCGACCGCGAGCTGTGTTCTCGCCAATATGTCCCTGCAATTGGGCCGGGAGCTGACCTGGGACGCGGCCAACCATCGCGTCAACGGCGACGAAGAGGCCAATCGCCTCCTACGACGACCCTATCGTGCGCCGTGGATGCATCCGGATCCGGCGAGAGTTTGACAATCGGATGTTCCGATAATCGATGCGCGCAGTGACGATTTAATTGAGAATTACGGGTAGGGGAAGATCAACTTGATGAGTGAACGATCGAGATGGATGCTTGTTACCGTTCTAATCCTATCGTGGGCGGGAATTGCATCTTCGCAGGATCAAAATCCCGCTGATAAGGATAAACCGCCGGCCGCCGGCGCTGCCGCCAAGCCGAAACCGGCGCCATTGCCCGAACTGAACGAGAAGTTGATCCGCTATTGCCGAGACAAGCTGGGGCAAACGGTTGGCGATGGGCAGTGCTCTTCCCTGGCGTTGGGAGGGCTTATGGCTGGCGGAGGGCAGTTCCGATTTCGAGAATCGCCGTCGAGCGGGGATTACGTCTGGGGAAGTCTGGTCTGCCGGCTGGAGGCGGCAAACGGCAAACAAGATCTCGAGATCGGCGAAGCCGGCAAAAAGCCCGAAGGACAAAAAGGGGCAGATGTCAAGCCGGGGGACATCATCCAATTCCGCGACGTTGAATTTCATGGGAGGACCAGCCGGGTTATCTTCGAAATGACCTATCCTCACCATACCGCCGTGATTGAATCAATCTCTCCGGACGGATCGACGTGCAAGGTATTCGAGCAGAACGTCAATGGAAAGCCGACGGTCGCGATTACCAATCTTCCGCTGTCCAGTTTGACGCGGGGGTGGCTTAGAGTTTATCGGCCGGTTGCGCGAAGTTCCGGCACAAATCGCTGATAGTTGGATGTTCAGTCGAAGTGATTGGAAAACTATCGTGTCTTGTCTTCCCACAGGGAGGAACTGTCGCGGAGCCGTCATTCCCGAGGTCGTTATCGGGAATCCAGTTGTCAAGCTTCCTGGGTTCTCGCTACGGGCATGCGGGAATGGCGTTCCTTCCAATATGCCGCAAGAGTTTTGAAATTGCCCCGGCCGTTCAGACGATCCATTCTTTGTATCGAGCCTCACCCAAAAAGATCCAGGCTTCCCTGTCCTTGAAGCTCTTGTTCCAGGCGGGCTGGGGTGGGGATAATCTGGTCGAATTCGTCCCCGAATGCTTCTCTTAGTCTGACTGCGAACTTGTAAAGCTTTTCCATATAGTAGCCGGTCCTCGCATCACGTCCGTTGGAATCGTATTCGGAGAGCAGTCCCAGGCTGCCGTCTTTACGCTCGTAGACGATGACGTACTCCCCCACAGCCATGTCCCGGGCTACCTCGGCGCTGCGCGCTTTGCCGGTGCTGGTAAACGTCTTCTCCGTGATTCGTTCTCGGCGGGCAAGCTTCTCGATCGGCAAGCGTCCCTCGATCAGATCGCGAACCGTATCGCGATAGAGCTTCCCGATGTCCTCATTGTGCCGTTCCAACAACAGATCGATCGCGCGCGCAAGGAACTCGCGGCCATAGGCTTCATCCGCCCGGCTGCGGAGCGAGGCGCCCTTGAAGATGGTTTTGCCGTCGTAGCCCCAAAGGACGTAGTTCTTCGTCTTGAGCGAGACCATTGCCCGATAACGCCCATCGAATGCCAGCCGGATGCCCTGCGGCAGCTCCGCGCCGATTTCGGCCACATAAGCCTGTTCCGCCTCTTCGTCTTGAACCGATTCCGGCGGGACGAAGTAGACGCCATCCGTATCGATCTCGATCACCCGGCTGCCGGTTGCTTCCAACCTATCCGAGATGGACACCACAAGCTCCCGTCCCCGCTCCGTGATGCGGCCTGCCGCCTCATAATCGTTAAAGTGGAACGAGGGCGCTCCGAGGTAGCCGTAGAACGAATTTATCAGGATCTTGAAGGAGCCTTGAAGTCCGTCCCAATAGAGCCGCTCCGCCTCCTTCGCCGTACGCATTCGGCTCTTCGCCTCGAGACGGCGTCTTGTCAGCTCTTCAAGCGCAGGCAGGAAAATCCCGAGAGTATCGCTTGCCGGCTTGATCTTGTCCGCGAGCATAATACTGGGGTACAGGCTTTCCACGTCGGCCTTGACGACACGATCGATCAATCCGGTCGCCCGGACATCTGTATATCCGCCGAGATAGGCGCGCGATCTCTGGGGCCGCGGGATCGCCCGGCCCGCTGCAAGATAAGCGCGGATGAACAGCATGTTGATTTTCTCGCCGGTACCGCTAACGGCTGCCTGGCCATACGAATCCGGGACCATCTGTGCCATGTAGAATTCTGTAGGAGTGACCAATTCGGCCAATCGGGCGGTTTCGATGACGTCGTGTCTCGCGTAGGTGAGAACGCGCTGGGGGTCTTCGCGATAGATCGCTCCGAGGCGCTCCCGCGGCATTTCGACCCGCTCTTCTTCTGCGATGCCGAACGCTCGCGCGACCTCCTTCAGTCCGTAGCTCGTGAGCATCCCCCGCGCCCAGTCGAACCGCTGGACGGCGAGGTAGGTGTCCACAATGTGCCTGCCGTACGCCCATACCGGATTGAATGGCTTCGCGATGCCTCCGATCGAGAATTGGCGCTGCCGTCCAACGCGGGGCTCAGAACCGTCACGTCCGAGCGCGAGTTTGACGCCGAGTTTCTGTGCGCGGCCAATCAGGTACGGCAGGTCGAAGCCGTAGATGTTGTGGCCCTCGAAGACATCCGGATCGCGCTCGCCAACCAGAGCCACGAATTGCTCGAGGATGTCGCGTTCATCGCCCGTCAGGGTATCGAGGAGGCCGCGGTTGTCCCGAACCGCGACGATCAGAATCCTTGCATCAGGCGCGTCCGGCGAGAGGGTTTCGGTTTCGAGGTCTACCTGCATCCGCACGACGTCTGAGATCGACATTCCCTTGAATAGAGTCTTGCCGCTGCGGATCAGGGCTTGCCGGCTGGCGTTGGGGTAGGTGAAGTGCTCGACGTGGCGGTCCTGAAGCGACATTCGCACGGACTGGTACGCGCTCCAGCCGGGAAACTCGTAGAGATAGCGAAAGCCATCACCTTCCAATTCACGAGGTTCTACCGCGATGGAAGGCTCGGGAACTGTCGTGAGCAGCCACGGCACGAACGGCTCACGAACGGTTTCGACTACTCCCAACTCATTGCGACTCCAGAGTGTGGTTTCTCGCTCGCCCGTTTCGATTGCGACAATTCGATCTGCCGGATCGAAGCCGAATAGGATGGACGCAGCGTGGTTTGCCGAGTTCCCGAACGTCAGATGGCTGTGTTCTTCGAAGAGAGAGGTCTGAGAGCTCATCGGTCACGCTGATTCATTTCTCTTCCGACGGGACTTCGAGCGCAGATGGTCGCAATAGTCCCTTAGTCTGGTTATCTTGCCCAATCGTCGCTGGGCGCATTAAAGTATCAATTGGCGGCGCGGGGGCGTCCGCGAGTCGAAGGAGGGTGTTCACGTTCCGTTCGGCCTGTTCTCGTTCCCGTAACGCGGCCAAACACCGGCATGCAGCTTCGATCACCTGCTTTTCTTCGTCATTTTCAGTTTCCTGAGAAGCCAGTTTTTCTACGGCTGGTATCCCACCGGTGACGCCGGCTCGCGAGTATCCATCAAGGATTGACATGACTACGCTACGCGGATATTCTCCCTGAGAGATAATTTCCATCCGAAGGAGGAAATCGAGCGTGGAGCGGCGCTTGTCGGTAAATTCGCTGACGGAGGAGGAGTTGAGGCGCGGCATAATGCGAACCAACGCAGCGTACACATGGTTGCTGGTCCAGCGCCCAAGGTGGCGATCTGTCAACACATCCAGGAGGACTCCGGTCGCTCTTGGGTCATTAAACGCCGCAAGAGACCACACCGCATCCTGTTCATGTTTTGAGATGCGCGGCTGCTTGGTGAGCGCGAGGAAGAACATGCCGATGACCAACCAATACCACGCACATATGAACAGCCCCCCGGGCCAGTTTCCATAGGTCGTGTGGGCTATGATGAGGACGATGCAGCCAATGACGGCAAACGGCAGGAACGTGAACCTAATACCGATCCGAAGCGCTCGTTTCTTTCGCTCATGCGCCAACTTTATGGCGAGCGAATCGATTAGCGAGCGGGCGTCCTGAACATTGGAGGATTTGGAATTGCTCCCGCGGGGACTGGCTTCAAGGTGTTTGCAATCTGAGTTGAACTGCTGAGCGCTTCTGGGATCCGTGAGCAAAGCAAGACACGAGACCGCAGAAGATTTCACTAGCTCCTCGTTCTCAGTGCCGGCATTCATTGTAGCCAGAGCTTCAAGATACGGCACCGAGGACCCGTCGTCCAGTACGGGTAATGCGTTGAGTATCACGCAGATGCCCTCAGCTCTTCCATTCGACATCGCTGGAGCAAGATATTTGTACAATTGACTCTTTTGGTGTTCAGTAATGACGGCGGCATCCGCCTGCGTAAGCTTTTTCAATAGTCCGATCAGAGCTCGCCAGCACCGTTCGTGAATCTCATTGCTCTGGAGCGCTAGGCACTCCAGGAGCGGACCGATCGTCCGCACATCTTCGCTGCACGCGAGCCCGCGGGCCGCTGCCGCCTGAGCGCGGGTTGGTTCGTGCGGTTCGCCGACATTGTACAGACAATAACCAAGCGCGATCACAAAAAGCGCCGAATCGAGTTGGTGCCATGGCACCGACACACTCATTACAATACCTACGGAGACGAGCAGGCCGCCGGCAGTTTTGCAGATTCCTACATAAAATAGCCGCTCGGTTCTTTGAATAAAGACAGTTCGTTGCCAGTCACGAACTGCGTTGTTTACTCGCCTCCGCGGCTCCATTATTTTAGACGATTCGGCTAAATTGCTTTCAGTCCGTTCCTCCTGCAACGGTAAACTTCCTATCTCTTCCTGAAGGTGAGTTTTGACCTATCGACAAAGCACTCGAGGGGAAATACATTCTTCGTCAAACGTCAAGTATTCGACAACTTCGCGGGTACGCTCGTCGCTCAAGGGAACATAGCGTCCCGTCGCCTTCGCGTAGACTGTTCCGTCCGCACCGGAGACCTCCCCTTCTGTTTCCCAGATGCGAGAGCGGGATCTGACGAGCCTGCCGGTTATCCTGACTTCCGTTCCCACCGGCAGGGGCCTGAGATACCTCACATTCAGCTCGACCGAAACGCAAAACCTCCCATTGATAACACACGGCGCCCAGCCCATCGTTTCATCCAGCAGAGACGCCAGGACGCCCCCGTGGGTAATGCCGCGGTATCCCATCTGCGGCTCTTGCGGCGTGAACGTCGTGCGAACGATTTCGCCGTCGGTCCAGAATCGGACCGCAAGGCCGGATGGATTCCGGTCGCCGCAGACGAAGCAGCCTTGGAAATTGGGGAGCTTGCGCAAGCGTGGCCTCCAGGTTTGCGAACGGCAAAGATGAAATGAATGTCGCGCAGATCTTAAGATATGCTATCGTTTTCAAAACTGGCTGGAACAAACCGGGAAATCGGGGCGTATATAAGGTAGCGCATGTCCTCCTTTTCAATGAAGTCCATCTGATTAGATGGAGCCCGTTCTCTCCGGAGAGCGGGTCTTTTTCTTTTTGGTCCCCAAGTCACCGTTCACAACCAGGCACACCTTCTAAATGGAATGTAGGGGCGAAGCATTCGGACGATCCGTTTAAGTTGCCGAAGTAGGATGTGTGCCCGAATGCTTCGCCCCTACCCGTGACTTTGCATTATTACTTACCTAATCCCCGGATTACTCCAAACGCGCTCCTTCCGGTATTATACAGAACGAAACTCGAACTTGCCCATCCAGGCGCATGCTATTTCGAATGTGCTTGGCGTGAAAGGAGCCGTACAGATGAAACGACGCAGAGTTCTTCTTGGACTAATCCCTGTTCTCCTGGTTATGAGCGCCGTATCGGTCGCTCAGTTGGGGAGTCTGCTCAAGGGAGCGGGAGTTGCGGTGGTAATCTCGCAATTCGGCAAGGACATAAACAAAGCGCTCAACCGGCTTACTCGGACCCGGGACGAAACGAGCGAATACGCCACTAAGGTCGTCCCGATCATCTCCGTGGGATCGGGAAAGGAAGCAGGCGCCTGTCAGATCATGGGCCCTCCGTCAGCCGTCAAGAAGACGCAGGCCGTGGCCCAATTCGAAGGGAACTTCGGAGCGCTGGGAATTCGCGTTCGGGCGCTCGTTCCGATTGAAAGCAAAAACGTCTCAAACGTGCGGAGGATTCCAGGAGTAGGAATCAGCGGGCTGGTCGACATAAAAATCTGATCAGTGACCGTAATGGCAAAGGGTCAAAAACAGATCCCTGCGGGATGACGGATCTGGCGTGACTGCCATAATTTACAGAGTGTTGCTCCCAACGGAACTTGCTCAGGAGTTCAGGTCGTCATCCATGAGCCGCCGGCAACGGGGATCGTAACGCCGGTTAGGTAATTCGCCGCGTCCGATGCCAGGAAAAGCGCGACATTG
>JBGPOG010000105.1:0-10086 GCA_041487935.1 Chthonomonadia bacterium
CACCTCGTCAAGCAACCCGTCCGTGCGTATGGACCACAGACGCAGTCCAATTTACAGAAGTCATTCTCAGCCAACGAATTCAGCATCAAGAAACTGATGGTGGAGATAATGGCGGAGACGGTGTTGAAACATTGACCGGCTCGCGTTGTTCTAATTATGGTAAAGTAGCATTGACCGCTCTTTTCGAGCGCGGCCGCATTCGCCGTAAGACCTAATTTATTGAATGAGTATTGTTGTTGAAACGACTGCCGGAGGAACTAAAGTGACCCAACGAAACACTCGCCGTGAGTTTATCCGCGACCTCGGCGTCAGCGCTGCCGCGCTGCCGTTTGTTACGAATCTGCCCTGCCTGGCTTCTCCGAACCAGGTGCGCCGAAAGCAGCGGCTGGTGGTGATGTTCAGTCCCGACGGCGTCGTGCCGAATGCGTTCTGGCCGGATGAAGAAGGCGAGGCGTTCACGCTCAAGGAGAGCCTCAAGCCGCTGGAGCCGTTCAGGAGTCGCACGTTAGTCCTGCACGGAGTGTGCGACCGGGTGCGAGGCGACGGCGACAACCATATGCGCGGGATCGGCTGCTTGTTGACTGGGATCGAGCTGTTTCCCGGCAACATCCAGGGCGGCTCAGATACCCCTGCGGGCTGGGCCAGCGGGATCTCGATCGATCAGGAGATCAAGAGCTATCTGCAAAAGGACTCGGCGACGCGAACTCGTTTTGGCTCGCTCGAATTCGGGGTCATGGTGCCGGAACGGGCGGATACCTGGACGCGAATGTCGTACTCCGGGCCGAACAAACCGGTCGCCCCCATCGACAATCCCTACCAGATGTTTTCCAAACTCTATGGCCGTATGAAAGACCAGGAGAGCTTGAAGAGCGTTCTCGACGATCTCAAGGAAGACCTGGATAAAGTACGCTCGCGTGTAGGAGTTGAGGACCGGAAGATTCTCGACGAACATGCGTCCCTCGTCCGCGAGATGGAGAAAGAGCTTCGGACCGGCACTAACGATGTCGGGCACGCCGTTCCTGAGTTGGAGCCTGGTGTCACGGCAGTGAATGACAACATCCCCAAGATCAGCAAGTTACAGATCGACCTTCTGGTGAACAGCTTTTCTGCCGATTTCGCCCGGGTGGCGACGTTTCAATTCACGAATTCGGTGGGGCAGGCGCGGATGCACTGGCTGGGGATCAACGAAGGCCAGCACGACCTATCCCATAAGCCCGACACCGACACGGACGCTCAAGACAAGCTGACGCGTATCAACCAGTGGTGGTGCAGTCAGCTTGCCTACCTCGCCAAGCGGCTGGCGGATACTCCGGAGCCGGGCGGCGGAGGCAGCCTTTTGGACAACACATTGCTCCTCTGGACCAACGAACTGGGCAAGGGGAACTCGCATACTCTCGATAATATCCCGTTCGTTCTGGTGGGCAACGGTTTGGACTTCCACATGGGCCGTTCGATCAAGTACCCCAGGCTCCCGCACAACCGGCTGCTGATGTCGCTTGCCCATGGATTCGGACACCGAGTAACCCGATTCGGAAATCCGGATTTTTGCGGCCAAGGGCCGCTGCCGAGCTTGACCTGATTCCCGCCTAGCATCCGTTCCGGCTAAATTACGGGGCTTCCTCCGGCGTCTTTCCGTGCTCGGAAAGCGCCGGCTTTTCGTAGTCTCCTCGTCAGCTTATCCACGCAACCTGGTCCGCACGATAGAAAAGACCCTCAAGAGGACGCTTCTGGCACAAAACCTGCAATACAACATCAGTCAGTTGTAAAGCCTCGCCGCACGGCGCATAGATTCGGTCGAGTCAGTTCCAACCTGCATTCGCATTGGCAGCAGCGGACAATTCATATAAGATTCATGCTGAAGGCCCAATTTGGCCGCTGTTGGAAAGGAGGGAGTGAACCAGGCAGATTGACAAAACACGTTCGTTCGTTGGATGCGGCTTCAAGCTGTCCTCGTTTCCGTTCGATACCGAATAAATAAGGAGCTGTTCCTCATGAAATATTTCTTGAGAGTTATCATTGCCACGGCTATATTCTCAGTTTTTGCCCCGACCGTCCAGGCACAACTATTCTTTGCCGATCTTAACGGGTTTAGCGAATCACCGCCGAACGCCTCGCCGGGAACCGGCCAGGCCTTAGTCACGCTCGATTCCCTGGCAAATACGATGCGCGTTCAAGTGACATTCAGCGATCTTTTGGCGGGCGACACAGCCTCGCATATCCACGCGGCGACCGCCGTTCCCGGCGCAGGTACCGCCGGCGTGGCCACTACCGTGCCTACGTTCACGGGCTTCCCGTCTGGAGTAACGAGCGGGACGTACGGCCACCTATTCGATATGACCCTCAACTCATCGTACAACCCGGCGTTCGAAGCGTCGCATGGTGGGACGCCGGCCGGCGCAGAAGCCGCCCTTTTCTCAGCCATATTCGCCGGAAGGGCCTACCTGAACATTCACAGCACCGTCTTCCCCGGCGGAGAAATCCGAGGTTTTCTTCAAGAGGTCCCGGAGCCCGGCACATTGAGTCTTCTCGGAGGAATCTGCGTTTTCGGATCGCTATTCTCTATACGTCGACGCAAATAGGCCACCTGGATCGCCACAAATATCTCACGCCCTTTGGCGTACTCGCGTGAGAACGGTGTATTTACGATCACGATAAGAAGAGCGGCTTACCCGTAGAATTTGCGGGTGGGCCGTTTTCATTTTCGGCACGAAGAGAGCTGATATTTCGGACGGATCGGTCACCGGTAAATGAACCGGAATCGCTCCAATATCGAGCGAGGCCGAAGCAATTGTGGTATCAATACTAACGGAATCTTGAAAGCAAGTAGATTGGAGCCGGTGCAAGGGGGCAAGGCAATGCGGCAAACGATCCAACGTCTGGCGGTGGTTTTATGCTTTGCGGCGATTCTTACGCAGGCTCGGCCAGCAGTTGCGCAATCCAACCAGACGGTTTATGACGACGCCCTCAGAAATGGCTGGCAGAACTGGAGTTGGGCGGCGACCAACCTCTCCAATACCTCGCCAAGGCATAGCGGAGCCGCCTCCATCGGCGTAAGCGCAGCCGCCTGGCAGGCACTCTATCTGCACCACGACGCCTTCGATACGAGCATCTATACCAGCTTGACCTTTTGGATTCATGGCGGAACCAGCGGCGGCCAACAACTTCAGGTGCAGGCGCTCTTGAATGGCACCGCCCAGCCTGCCGTTACTCTCGTTGCGCTCCCAGCCAATACGTGGCAACAGGTTACGCTCTCGATGTCGACACTCGGCGTTGCGAACAAGCCGAACATGGACGGCTTCTGGATCCAGGACCGCACGGGAACGATACAACCCACATTCTATGTCGACGATATTCAATTGATTGCCGCCGGACCGCCTGCGACCGTACACCTGAGCGTCAATGCCGCGACTATCGTTCGGACGGTAGATCGACGCATGTTCGGTCTGAATTCGGCTGTCTGGGACGCGAACTTCAACACCCAAACCACGATCAACCTGCTCACAGAAAACAATAATCAGTTCCTCCGATTTCCGGGCGGCTCCCTGTCCGATGAGTATCACTGGCAGACGAATACGACCCGCAATAATACCTGGACCTGGGCAACGAGCTTCGATGCGTTTGCCAACGTCGCGAGAGCAACCGGCGCGCAGGTAGTTGTCACCACCAACTACGGAAGCGGCACAGCCGCCGAGGCTGCCGGTTGGGTCCAATATTCGAACTTAACGAAAGCCTATGGTTTCAAGTACTGGGAGATCGGCAACGAATGTTACGGCTCCTGGGAGTACGATACGCATGCCGTCCAATGGGATCCGTACACCTACGGCACGCTTGCGAAGGACTACATCAACCAGATGAAAGCCATGGACCCGACGATCAAGGTTGGCGTGGTCGTCAATCCAGGCGAGGACTCGTTCGCCAATAACACGAGCCACCCGGCCACCAACCCGCGGACCGGCCAGGTTCATAACGGCTGGACTCCGGTGCTGCTCACCACGCTCCGGAATCTGGGCGTAACGCCGGATTTCGCGATCTACCACGTCTATATGCAGAACCCCGGCGGAGAATCCGATTCCGGCCTGCTCGGCTCGTCGGCCGGAGTTTGGCCGAACGACGTCTCAAATCTCCGGCAACAGCTTACCGATTACCTGGGCGGTGCGGGAGCCGGAGTGGAGATCACCTGCACGGAAAATAACTCGGTCTCCTCCAACCCCGGCAAGCAGACGACGAGCCTCGTGAACGGGCTATTCATGGCCGACAGCATCGGGCAGGCGCTCCAAACCGAAGTGAAAGGCCTCGTCTGGTGGGACATGCGAAACGGCCAGAGTACGACCGGCAACAACAGCGCGTCGCTCTACGGGTGGCGGCAGATAGGCGATTACGGCGTCGTGTCCGATTCCACGAGCGAGCGATTCCCCGCGTTCTATGTCAGCAAGCTGCTCAAGAACTTTGCACGGGGCGGAGATGCCATCATCCCAGCGACGAGCGACTATTCCCTGCTCTCGATCTACTCCGCCAAACGGCTGGACGGCTCCCTGTCGCTGCTGGCGGTCAACAAGAGCGCCACGAACGCGCTAAACGGCAGCATCGCGATAACGGGCTACACGCCTGGTCCCAATGCGAACGTCTACTTTTATGGAATCCCGCAAGACAACGCCGCGCAGTCAAGTCCGGGATCCCCAGCCGCCGATGTCCAGCTGGGCGTTTTTGCAGGAGCAGCCGGCACGTTTTCATACACATTCCCGGCGTATTCAGTTACGTTGATCTCAATGGTTGCCGGATCGGGCGGCCCCACGCTTCCGGCTGCTCCCACTGGCCTGACTGCGACGCCAATCTCCGCCAGCCAGGTCAACCTCGCCTGGTCGGATAACTCGACCAACGAGACTGGCTTCCATATCGAGCGTTCGACCAACGGCACGAGCTTCACACAGATCGCGACCGTCGGCGCCGGCGTCAAGACCTACTCGAATACGGGGCTAGCCAGAAACACCCTCTACTACTATCGAGTGAACGCGTTCAACGCGGCTGGGAATTCGGCATACTCAAATACCGCCAACGCGCGCACAAAACGCAAATAGAGATTCATTGAACACGAAGACTCGAAGACTCGAAGGAGTACAATGACCTAACGGATTCCTTCGTGTTCTTCGTGTCTTCGTGTTTGATAAGAAACCGATGGAGGATTCAATGCTTGATAGTGAACTCGACCCACTTGCCTCGCCTGACTTCTCCAACCGCATCACGTTCCAGCTATCTCTGGACCAAACCAACACCGAGGAAGCCCTCGAATTAGCGAAGATCGGCGCTGCCGCCGGTGTGCAAGTGCTCGAAGCGGGCACGCCGCTCATTATGAGCGAGGGGGCGAGGGTCGTTCTTCCGCGGCTAAAGGCGTTATTTCCAAATCACCCGATTGTCGCGGATATCAAGTGCATGGACGGCGGCGCGCACGAGGTCGGTCTGATGTTCGAGCTTGGCGCATCCAAAGCAACCGTGATGGCGAGCGCAAGCGATGCGACGATCACCCGCACCATCCGGGAGTCCGCGAATCATCCAGGTTGCAAGATTATGGTGGATACCATGGGGTTCGGGGGCTCAGACGGCTTGTACATCCAGGGGCAGATCGATGCAGCGAAGCGGGCTCGCGATCTCGCCGCGCATTATGTCGTCGTTCATCTCGGCTACGACGAGCGCGGCGAGAATCAGCGAATGATCGATGACAACGTCCTCTTGCGGTGGGCGGAAGCCGTTGCAAAGCAAGATCTCGGAATCCCGATTCAAGTGGTAGGCGGATTGACCCTGGCCCAGGCAAAGGAACTGCCGAAACTCGGAATCACCGAGATAGTCATCAGCATGAATCTCGGCAGCCGGCCAGTCGGCGACCTGCAATACGATAAGATAACCGCGTTTACCGTAAATCTGAACGATCCGGCCGATCGCGAGAAGGTTTCGGAACAGTTACGGCGCTTCATTGCCGAAGTGACCGCAGAAGCAACGTAATGCGAAACCGGATGTTGGAGCGACGGATGGGATTCGAACCCATGTCTGCGGCTTTGCAAACCGCCGCCTGAACCACTCGGCTACCGTCGCGTTATGCTTTAGTGCCCCTGGCCCGATTGAACGGGCAGCCGGTCTGAAGGCTGAACACTGAAAACTGAAGGCTGAAATCAGCGACGCGTTCAACGCATGGCATCTTCAGCATTCGATGTTCAGCCTTCAGCTTTCAGACTCCCCAACCGCGCGGTTAAAAGCTGCTCGCGCTTCCGTTGCGCCACGAGCCCAATCGAACGACAAATTTGTTTGCGTTGTTGCCGTTTCATCGATTTCTCCTTTCCTTGTCCTCGGCTCGCCGCTACCGCTAGCGGACGGCGCAGGATTCGAACCCGACCCCTTGTGGAGAGCGCACTGTTTAGCAAACAGGCAGTGAAACCCGTTCACGCTCATCGTCCATCGCATCCTTGTATGTCGTTCTGACACAAACTATAGGTCCCGTTTTCAAATCCGCAACTCCAGCCCCATTTGCCTGGCCCATCGTCTAAGCACCCTGGTTTCCTCGTCCGTGGGCGGACGGTTGTAGGGGCCTCGGGCCTCCACCACTTCGCGTTTTGCGTTCACGTCGATGGTGACGCGCGTTATTTCAGTAGAAGTGTCCCCGGTCAATTGCTGGGCGATCGCTTCGCCACCGGACACCTTCGGATAAGCGCGCATCGAGAAGATAGCCGAACCTCCAGCGACGCACCGTTGCACGTAGGCAAAAACGCAGTGCCTTTGCGCTCGTCCCTCGTACAGGAGTTCGCGATTTGTATGCAGCTCAACGACGGTCCAAAGCTTTTCTTTCGCCTCGAATTCCCAATCGCGTATCTGAACGCCCGGCCACTCGATGATCCGGTGGAGTTTGGCCTTTTGCATCTCCACGTGCCACTCTTGTGTCAATCTGATTACTGACCCGAGCGTGCGTCCCTGCATATGGAACTCCGGTTCGTTCCGCAGCTTCCAGCTCACGCAGTCCGTGATCTCCCCGAATTTAGTGACCTCAATGCCGCAGCCCTCGCCACAGTAGCGCGCGAAGAACCGGATCGTCTCAGCGAGGCGACCGCCTGAGTCATCGACTTGGAAGTAGGCAAAGATCCGATCTACTAGTCGGTCGATGACCTCCGCCGGCAATCCTGCCGCCTTCATCTTTGCCCACCAGACGTTCGCACGTATTAGGTTGCGATCAGGCGCCGCAAGAAACAGGTGCGCCTCCTTGGCTGTCATAAACGGCTTGACGAGTTTTGGGAAGCTGCCGCCCTGAGCGATGGTTACGAACCAATTACGATAGCCCGCCCACGTCTCATTGAACTCATCATGCGTATGTGAGAACGCCTGATAGAGAAACGCCGGCACGCTGTAAACGACGAACAGATGGTCTATCAGGCCGATAATCTGCTTGCGCAAATCGCACCCCTGCGGTCTGTAACTGCTCAGCGGACGGATCGTCCGGTCTTCGACTCCTCGCAGGTCCAGCTTCGAGACCATCTCGGCCAGCGGAATATTCCTTTGTTTCTCGTGTTTGCGCCTTGGAGAGCTCCAGCCCCCGCTGCCTTTGCAACCGCAGGTGCGAGGCTGCCACACTCGTACCGGCCTCCGCTCCCGGGGCGCACACGCCTGTAGCCGTGCCATGGCAATTCACACTCAAGTCGCCTGTCGTTCGTCATTCGCGCCGTCAGTTATGCGCGGTAAAGTTGGCGGAAGGCGGAGGCATCGAACCCCGCCCCCGAAGGGGCCCTTGTTTTCGGGACAAGTTCCGCCGCCAAGCGGTCGCCTTCCGTATTTGGCGCTGGCGACAGGATTCGAACCTGCGGCTGACAGAGGTTAACGGCCTCCCGCTCTACCGGGCTGAGCTACACCAGCGAGTCTGAAAGTTGAAAACTGAAAGCTGAAGGCTGAAACAAACGGCGACGGTGGATCTGATTCAGTTTTCAGCGTTCAGCTTTCATTGTTTCGAGCCACCTTACACGTCGCTCGTATCGCGCTCGGCGCTCTTCGAGAAGAGATACCGATCGCCGATGTACTTAAGGGCGACGCGCCCGGTCTTCGGATCCACTCTCTCGATGACCGGCTTGACGACCACGCCTTCTCGGATGTGGCTGTCGCCCAGCATTGTGCCGCCCTCCGATAGCTCGCGCACTTTAGCAAGCGAGTAAGCGCCTCGATAGAGAACCGGCGCCGTCTCCACGCAGTACTCCGCGCACACCGCGAAGAATGGATCTGCGTCCAGATATTTGCCGTCCGCCAACAAGTCGAACGCGCGGAAGCCGAACTTGCCCTTGCAGCCATAGTGCAGGTCCTGGATCTTGGAGCCATACACCTCGCCGAACAGAATAAACTGCCGGTGCTTGGAGCCAAGCTCCTCGACCATCGCCTCGACGCCGGGCAGTGAGAGCGGGAACCAGTAAATGCTGCTCGCCAATTCCTCCGGCGTCCCGGGCCGCTTTCGGCGAACGCTCATCGAGCCTGCCATCAGCTCTCCCTCGATCAGACCCACCCGGCAGTTCGTGCCGTGGATCTTTTCGGTAACGATCACCTCCTCGCCGTCCTCCAGCACGTCCGGGAAATTCCGGAGGTTCTCGATGTCCGTGTACTCCCCGAATAACGGATGCGGCGCCTCCGCGTCACCGGCAGTAGGCTTGATCGGCGGAATGTATTTGAAGATGCCGTAATGCTTTTTGACATCCTCTCCTTCAGCCCACTGGCCGTTCAAGATCGATAATGACGCCGAAAGACGGTTCCCCGCGCAGCCTGGCGCATCGGACGCGGCCCGCCGGCACGGGCATATCCATGTCGCTCGATGCCGACTTCACCGACAGGTATTTGGTGATGCCCCACCGATCCGCATGCTGGACTGGAATCATCGAGTCGATCGGGATGTAAGTCACCAGGTCGCCTGCCCGGTACTTCCCGAGCGGCACCACGCATTGCCACCCCTTGATGTGGGCAAGCTCCAGCGCGTCCGCGTTCGAGTGCGGAAAAACGCGCTCTATTCGGCAAACTTCAACAATGCACTCCGCCATCGGAGCCTCCTTTCCGCTGTGATCCGCGATGGTTAACATTGCGCGGCAGCATAGCCCGTAGGGGAATCGAACCCCTGTCGCCTCCGTGAAAGAGAGGTGTCCTGACCGCTAGACGAACGGGCCAGCCTGAATGCTGAAGAACGAAAGCTGAAAGCTGAATAGCTGCCTGCGTTCATCCTTCATCCTTCACACTTCATCCTTTGCGAATCGGGGTGGACGGATTCGAACCGCCGTCCCCCTGCTCCCAGGGCAGGTCGTCTGACCGCTGGCATACACCCCGACGTTCTCACCGAAATTCGTCCCGGTGGGCGCGGCTGGATTTGAACCAGCACAGCTTACGCTTCTGCTTTACGGGCAGTAGCCCTCGCCAATGAGCAAGCACGCCCAAGACTAGCACTTGACGTCGATACTCATAATCGCTGTCCACGAGCGTGCCCTCCTTTCACCAGCTCTTAACGACCCAACGACCTAACGACCTAATCACCCACTCACCCACTCACCCACTCACCACTCACTTGTTTTTGGGCGGCCGAGGGGAGTCGAACCCCTGTCTCCTGGGTCACAGCCAGGCACACTTACCGTTGTGCTACGGCTACCGCGAATCAAAACGGCCCGTTCTGGATTGTCTCCAGATCGGGCCGCCGGTCAATTCCTGTTGGATAGACTCCGGTCACGTAATTCGATCTGGCAGACTCCTCGCGCGGCTATTCCGATATGATTCGGGCTGATGTTGATCTATGGCCTGCGGCACGCTAAACCACAACACTTGTCCGCTACAAGTGGACGAGCGAAGTGCCGCGGCGTTATTATTCGAGAAGCCGAGGTTTCGCTCTAATTCAGTTGCTAACCGTAAAGATTTCATTTTGTTTTCCGTCCGCTCGCCGATATGAATCCTGTCCATAGCCAGCCACGGCACAACGCCAACAATCATATCAAAACCCACGCCCGCTTGTCAAGTTGTTTTTTACGCGGCTATTTTTTACGCGGCTGTCGCGGCGATGGCCTAAGCAGTGCCAAAGCATAGACAGAGGGCGCGTCA
>JBGPOG010000106.1:0-10048 GCA_041487935.1 Chthonomonadia bacterium
CTCGATGAGCGAGATTCCGGACTCTTTGTTTACGGTTTTCATATGCACGTAAAGCGCCTTTGCCCGGCTTTTGGGCCTTGCAGCAGGCCATTTGTCGGTCACAACACGGCCCTGCGGATTCATGCGCGGTCCCGCGGTTCTCTGTCTGACGACATGTCAAACAACGATGTTCCGGGCCGGTCTATTTGTCCCAGATTCCGGGTCCATACTTGAGATATTCGAGTCCGCTGAGCTTTTTTGCCGAGCCGGCTAGAGAGATACCGGTGAAAGTCGGTGTTTTCGCAACGGCCGTGTGCCAGGTGCAGTAAGTCAACATCGTCTTGTCCGTGGGCGGATTGCTGTAGCGAAGCTGGATTGGCGAGTCGCCGGCTGTCGCTGCTCCGGTCGGCCGTGGCGGGGCTGCCGAAACTCCCGTCCAGTCAGGACTGTAGTGAACATCGAAAACGGTCTGACCGTTTATCGTAACAATCCTGCCCTGATCGTCCACGCGGGGCCCGATGTCATATGAATCAAAGATGTAATAGAGCTTGGGGTCGCCCTTTTTGTAGTCCAGCCCATCGGTCAGCCAACAATCGACGATTCCCGCGGAATCGGCCGGGCACGTCGAAGCGACCAGGCTGCCGGGATCGGTTATGTAGTATGCCTCGGTCGGCCAACTAAAATTCAACGGGTTCCCCGGAGTTGGCGGCCAATTCGTCGGGCGCAGCGGGAAATGGGCTACCGTAAACGCGTTCTTGGCAACCGGAATGTTGTCCGGGCAATGGAACAGGTTTCCGTCTTTGACTTGCTCTCGAAATAGAAATCCGTGGATGATGTTGGTCGCATCCGCGATCGGAGTCAGACCTGCCACGGAACCCGCGTAAGGATTACCCTGGAGTGGGAGCGCAAGCTCGACGTACCCAAACATCCTTGGGGGGAAGCTTCCTTCGTCCTGCTTGTACACGTTGCACGAGACCCAGAGCTGGTGCATCTTGCTCATGCAGTCCGTGGCGCGGGCCTGTTCTCGGACCGTTCCTGCTATCGGGAATAGAAGCGCCGCAAGAACGGCGATAATGGCGATTACTGTGAGAAGCTCGATCAACGTAAATGCCCGGATGGATTTGGTGAAGTGCATGGACTTTCCCCACTGTGCGCGCGTTTGAATGTGAAGTGAAGTGGCGGACTCAGGCAAAAGACTCGCGCCGAACCGCAGGTCGTTTAGACCGGTACATCTCTCTGACGACCACTCTGTACGAGATGTTCCCAATTCCCCCAGTGGCCGGTATTTCCCCGGCCGCTTGCCATATCCCTGCAATTTCAATTATCGGCCGTTTAGATGCGACCAGCTTAGATACCAATCGATCAAAGGGGACCCGACGAAAACTGCTAGGAATGCTCCCAACACCATATAGGGCCCGAACGGAATGTGCGTTGGCCCCGCGACGAACGGGTCCGCCGGCACGTCTTCGGAACTCTCGGTAAGTCCTTCAACTCCAAAGAATCGTTTCGCGAACGGAACTCGAAGCTTGTAGAGAATCCCGAGGATCTGGTCGATGAAAAACACATGGACCGCACCATAGAAAAGCGTTTCTCGCAAGGGCGCGGCTCCTGCCGATTCAAGTAATTCTTCGGAGTCTTCTCCAGCCTCCGTTTCGCCAGACGCAGCCACCGCCGGCTGTTCTGCCTCGGAGGCGCTCGTTTGGCGCGAATGGAATGCAATCATCAACACGCCGATCACGGCGCCCGCGGCAATCGCGAGGATGAACGAAAGCAGCGCCAGTGAAAGCGGGAGCATGGCGCCGATGGCTCTAGCGAGCTTGACGTCGCCGTCCCCCATCGCGTCCTTTTTGAACATCGCGGCGCCGAGCACTTGAATAAAGACGAAAACACCGGCGCAGAGCATTGCGCCCGGAATTGAACGCGGGAGCCAACCCCACAGCGGCTCGTGTCCCGGCTGCCTGGTTACAATCGCCCAGACATCGAATGCGATTCCGACGAACAGCGCGAAACTGTTCAATTCGTCAGGGATCTCGAAGCGCTCGAGATCGATGCACGCCCCCGCAATGAGCGGCGCGGCGAAACATCCGTAAAACAACGTCAAGGGAAGAGAACGGAAGTGCAGGAAAAAGGCTAAAAACAATATGGCCGTTAGGGCTTCCACCCAAAAGTACCGCCAAGAGATCGGCCCTTTACAGGTGCGGCAGCGAGCTCCCAAGAAGACGATGCTGACCATCGGAATGTTCTCGAAAGCGCGCAGCGGGCGATCGCAATGCGGGCAGTGAGAACCCGGCAAACTAAGCAAGCGAAGGAGGCTTTCGCCCGGCTTGCGCTGGGGGAGCCTCCATATCACGACATTCAGAAAACTGCCCACTACCGCGCCGAAACAAAACGCGACGGTGGCCCAGAGGACTCCCTCCGGAACCCATAGCCAGACGGGTAGCGACACTTATTCTCGGCTCCAAGACATGGAAGTTCCGGTATTTCGGCATCGGACTCACTCAATTCTGATGCGGAATACCGGAACGCCCATGCATGTCTTCTAGTCTTTTCCAGCGCCCTTCGTCTCGTCTCCGCCGCCGCCAGTCAGGTTCTGGATCACACTGATCAAGGGCATGAACATGGCGATAACGATAAATCCAACGCAGACACCCAGGAAGACGATCAACACGGGCTCGATGGCGGCCGTAAGGCTCTGGAGAGTGGCATCCACCTCCTGCTCGTAAAACTCCGCGATCTTGGTGAGCATCTGGTCGAGAGCTCCAGATTCCTCTCCGATCGATACCATGTGGACCACCATGGGCGGAAACATGCGGCTCTTTTCGAGCGGGTCGTTGATGCGGTCTCCCTCCCGAATGCGGGCGCGCGCTTCCATGACGGCCTCGGCAATGAGGCCGTTGCCGACCGTACCGGCGACCGTTTCAAGCGCTTGCAGGATCGGTACGCCCGAAACCAGCAGCGTGCCGAGGGTTCGAGAAAAGCGAGCCAACGCGATCTTATGGTGAAGCTTTCCGAAAACAGGCACTTTTAGCTTGATCCGGTCGATAACACGACGTCCGATCCTCGTGGTACCGAAGTACTTGATCGCGATCCAGGTGACGATCAGGATGATGATCCCCATCCACCAGCGGTTTTTGAGGAAGTCGCTGAAGTCGACGAGCACCTGGGTCATCCAGGGAAGCTCTTTCACGCCCAGGTCCTTAAACAGCTCGACGAATTTCGGAACGATAAACGTACATAGTCCGACGACAATTCCCACAGCGACGACGACAACGATACACGGATACGTCAGAGCGGCTTTAACCTTGCGGCGAAGCTCCATATCTTTTTCGAGGAAGAACGAAAGCCGCTGAAGTGCCTCCTCGAGTACGCCGCCTACCTCACCTGCTCGAATGAGACCGATGAAGAGACTGGTGAACGTCTTTGGGTATTTGGACATCGCCTTAGAAAGCGTTTGCCCGGATTCGACCTCAGCCTGGATGTCGATGATCATCCGCTTGAGTTTAGGGTTGGTGGTCTGTTCGCCGAGCACGTCGAGCGCGCGCACGAGCGAAACGCCGGCGTCGATCATGGTGGAGAACTGCCTGCAGAAGATCGAGAGGTCCGCCAGCTTGACGCGTCCCCATCCTCCTCCGGCGGCCTTCTTCTTGCCGGCCGCCGTCTGCTTGATGTCCGCAACGGTAAACCCTTGCTCCTGCAGCCTCCTTCGAAGGATTTCGGCATTCTCTGCTTCGGAAGTCCCGGTGCGTGTCTGTCCGCTTGCATCGCGGACGGTGTAGCTGAATGTTGCCATAACTCCCTCCTTCGGAGGCAAGACTTCGAAATGGAGCCAAAGTCACAGTTGGATGTTCGGACTGTTAAACCTGTTATTTTGTTCGGCGGTTACTTAGCTCTGCTCAACACGAGCAAATATCTGAGCTACGACGCAGCCCTGTCAATAAGAAACCTGCGGAGCCCACGTCATCCTGTAGGGATCCGCCTTTTGACTTTGCCGTCGACGTTCGCGCGTCAATACAACGGAGCTTCAGGAGCGAATGCGGCCAGTCGATTGATAAGAACCGGACAACGGCCTTCATTCTTCGAACAGATCGTCCACCGGCATCGTCCAGCCTGGAACTGCCGGCCCGGCGTCTGCTAATTCGCCTCGGCGGAACAATGTGGGCTCATTCGGGCGTTCCGTAAGATATTTTCGGACGACGTTCTTGTCGGTAATATCGACGTCCCATACAACCCGAGTGCCAGCCGCAAAATAGTCTGCGCGCTTGGCCGCAATTTCACGGTCGGCGACCGGTCCGTAGTCTCCTTCGCTCCTGACCTCAACCGCAAAAACCGGAGCCCCTTCAAAAAAGCGCATACCCATTCGCGGACCGGTGTAGAAGGCGGCATCGGGGCTGAACGATTCGCGATGTGGGAGATATACGTGAAAGCCTTTGTTGTCTCCTACTGCCCGGCCCTGGCCGGTTCGGCGAGCATATTCACGTAAGGAGACGAAGATTTCATCGCCCGCATACCCGGGCTCATCGCCGGTGCTCATCAGATGGACAATTTCCCCGTTTACGATTTCGGCTTTGCCTTCGACTCCGCACAGGTCTTCAATTGTCGCCCTGGATTTCGTTATCATGATCTTATCTTACATCGTTACACAATAAGTTACACAATAATACGATACAAATTGCTATCGGCTGCTGGATCCTGGCGGATAAGGACCCACCGTCACCTTGCGGTAGACCTCTGCAAGCGGAAGATCGCATTGCAAAGAATCGAGGTTCACGGTAGAATCCAGTCCTTCGTATATTGTCAACTCCCAATCATTCCCAAACCGATGGTGGTGCTCTATCCTATGCGCGGTTTGGGAAACGAGAAGACAGTGCTTTAGCGATTTGATCTGCTTATACCGCATAAGCTTTTCGCCGCGATCGATTTTCTCTGTGCTCTTGGAGAGAACCTCAACAATAAGGATTGGGTCATCAAGATTATCTTCTTCGGCTTCTATCTCCGTGTACTCGTCCGCAACCACAACATCCGGATACGAATACTGAGCTCCGCCAGCTGCGATTACTCGCATGTCAGCAGTGCTAATGTCAAAGCCGAGATCTCGTAACCGTACACCAAGCGCAAACGCAATGTTCTCACAAATGCGAACATGCCGCCGTCGGGCGCCTGCCATGGGTACGACGCGCCCGTCGAAATATTCGCTTTTTTCTTCAGCAATCCGTTCAGCCGCAAGATACTCTTCCGGCGATACGTAACGTTCTGCTAATGCGAGGCTCATCGTTTTGTTAGGTTACCTGTTCGGCCCGCCGGGTGTCGGCATAGTCGCCGTGCGGATCATCTTTTCCAGCTCCGCGGGGTTCATGGCGCGCTCCATGGCGAGCTCGAACGTGATTAGTCCGCGAACGTATGCGTCGCGAAGGCCCTGGTCCATCGTTTGCATGCCGAGGTTTGCGCTGGTCTGGATCATGGAGGTGATCTGGTGGGCTTTGTTCTCGCGGATCAGGTTGCGGACGGCGGGGCTGGCGGTCATGATCTCCATCACGCAGACGCGTCCCGGCTGGTTGGCCCGAGGCAGAAGCTGCTGGCAGAGAATGGCCTGAAGGTTGTTGGAGAGCTGCAGACGCACCTGCTCCTGCTGGCCCGGAGGGAACGAGTCCACGATGCGCTCGACCGAGGTCGCCGCGCTGTTCGTGTGGAGCGTCGCGAAGACGAGGTGGCCGGTTTCCGCCGCGGAGACGGCCATCTGCATCGTCTCGAGATCGCGCATTTCACCGACGAGAATCACGTCCGGGTCTTCGCGCAGCGCTGCGCGAAGGGCATTGGCAAAGTGCTTGGTATCCTGGCCGACCTCGCGCTGATTGATCACGCTGAAGCGGTGCGAGTGCAGGTACTCGATCGGGTCTTCGATGGTCAGGATGTGGACGCTGCGCTCGGAGTTGATCTGGTTGATCATGGCCGCAAGCGAAGTCGATTTTCCCGACCCGGTCGGCCCGGTTACGAGGACAAGCCCGCGAGGCAATCGCGTGAGCTCTTCCAGAACCGGCGGCAGGCTCAACTCTCGAAGAGTTGGAATGCGGGCAGGGATGACCCGAAACGCCATCGCTGCATTGCCACGGTCGCGGTAGACGTTCACCCGGAAGCGGGAGAGCCGTGCCAGTGTGTAGGAGAAGTCCAGCTCGAAGCTGGTTTCGAACCGCTGGATCTGTTCGTCGGTTAAAATATCATAAATCAGGCGTTGGGCAGATTGCGGATCGACCTTCTCGTAGTTGGTCGGCAAGAGCTGCCCGTCGACGCGAATAATCGGCGGAATTCCAACCGCAATGTGCAGGTCGGAGCCGCCCTTCTCCACAGTCAGTCGCAAAAGGTCGTCAACGTGCGCGTCCTCCAGCGATTTGGGCCGCGCGCTTGCCGGCTGCGATTGTCCCGGTTGCGGAACGGGTTGAGTCTGTTCGTCCAATCAAGTCCTCCGTGAGTGGTGAGTGGTAAATGGTGAGTGGCCGCTCAACATGACCACTCACCATTCACTACTCACTCCCAAACTAATGTCCTGCTGTGAAGACGACGCGCATAACCTCTTCGGGAGTCGTGATCCCTTCCAGAACCTTCTGCAGGCCGTCTTCCTTTAGCTCCAGCATACCGTTGGCTTTTGCGGCGTCGCGGACATCGTTAAGGGGCGCGCGCCGCACCACCAATTCGGCAATTTCATCGTTAACCCGCATCAGCGAGTAGATACCGAGGCGGCCTTTATATCCAGTGTGGCGGCAAACCTCGCAGCCTTTGCCGCGCCAGAGGGTGATTTTCTGGTCCGGCGACTCCGGCTTGAAGCCGAAGCGCCGCAACTCGTGGCCTTCGACCTCGTACGGCTCTTTACAGTTGGCGCATACTTTTCGGCCAAGTCGCTGGGCAAGCACACCGATGACCGTCGCGGAGATAAGGAAAGGCTCAACTCCCATGTCGATCATTCGGATCACGGCGGAAGGCGCGTCGTTCGTATGAAGAGTCGACAGAACGAGGTGGCCGGTCAACGAGGATTCAATCGCGATCTCAGCCGTTTCAAGGTCGCGCATTTCTCCAACCATGATGATGTCCGGGTCCTGGCGAAGGAAAGAGCGCAGAGCAGACCCAAATGTCAGGCCGGCCTTCTTGTTCACTTGAACTTGAGTCACGCCGCTGAGCTGGTACTCGCACGGGTCCTCGATTGTGAGGATGTTCTTCTCAATGGAGTTCAGCTTGTGGAGTACGGAATACTGGGTAGTGGTCTTGCCAGATCCGGTCGGGCCGGTGGAGAGCACCATGCCGTTCGGCTGGATCACCAATTCCTCGAGCTGGGCCTGCGTCTCAGCCGAAAAACCAAGCTTGTTTAGACCGATGAGAACGCTGGACTTGTCGAGAATTCGGCAGACGATCTTTTCTCCAAAGAGATTTGGGAGGCAAGAAACGCGAAGGTCGTAATCCTTGTTTTCATAACGAATCGGGATACGGCCGTCCTGAGGGATGCGCCGTTCCGCGATGTTCATCTCCGCCATGATCTTAAAACGGGATAGCAGCGGCGGCTGGATGTACTTCGGCATCGTCATCGTTTCGTGAAGGACGCCGTCCACGCGGTAGCGGATTCGCAGGCCGCGCCGATCCGGCTCGATATGGATGTCCGAGGCTCCCTCTTTGATAGCCTGCTGGATAATCGTATTGGCGACGCGGATAATGGGCGCTTCTTCGGCGAGCGCGGCCGCCGTCTCTTCGTCCTCATCGCCCGCCGCATCCCCGGCAGCGCCGTATGCGGCAATCGCTTCCTTCATCTCCGATACGAGGTTGCTGGTACCCGCCGCGGCGGATATTCCGCCGCCTTTCAATGGATTCATTCCGGGCGACGAGCCATCCGTTGGCGCGAGGCTGGCTGCCGTCCCGCCGTATACGCGCGCGATTGCGTCTTCGATGTCCGCTGCGGGCGCCATAACGGGCCGAATCGTGCAGCGGGACACCAGGCGCAAATCGTCTGCCGCGTAGGGGTTGCTCGTATCCGACATGGCGACATAGAGTGTATTCGTCGCCGTGTCTTTCTTTACGGGGATGACGTTGTGGCGCTTGGCGATGTGCTCGGGTACGACATTCACTGCGCTGGGATCGGGAGCATGACGGGTAAGATCCACGAAGCCAATCCCCAATTCTTGCGCCTTCGCGCGGGCTACGTCTCGTTCGGAAGCGAATCCCAATTCGATGAGTATCTTGCCCAGCTCCCCGCGAGATGCCCGTTGAGCGTCTTGCGCCTGGACCAATTGCTCGTCAGAGATAAACCCCTCCTGAACCAG
Source organism: Chthonomonadia bacterium (assembly GCA_041487935.1). Classification (GTDB taxonomy): domain Bacteria; phylum Armatimonadota; class Chthonomonadetes; order Chthonomonadales; family CAJBBX01; genus JBGPOG01. The sequence goes on from JBGPOG010000106.1 coordinate 8,277, forward strand.
ATAATCGCCCATGCTTTTTCTGGCCATCACCATTTTTGATCCACCTTGCCTCTCGTATTAAGAGATACGTTGTGAAATGTGCCACACCCCGCGCGATGCGCGATTATAACACACTCTGCCCTTCGGCGCAAGCAGCAATTGCCTTCCAAAGGACCTTTTGAGATATGAATCGATCGATTACGTTCCCGATTTGTTATGCCACAACAAAGGTCTAACCCGGATTATTCACGAACGTGACTTTGACATCATTCCGAGCTGTCGTTGCGAGGAATCCGGCGCACTTGAGTGAACGAGTGTGCAGAGCCGGATTCTTCACTCCGTTCCTAAGAAACTTCACCGTTTAGTGCACGAATGTCAGCTTGCAAATTCAAAAACAGATCCCTACGGGATGACGGGAGCTGTGACAGTTTCTTACGCTCAACGCCGCGTTAGGCGCGGTAAAATGCTCAGAATGACGTTAAATGCACGTTTTGCCTTCATTCGTCTTTACGTGAATAATCCGGGCTAATGACTTAGACCTTTGAGAACGGCCTGTTCCATCACATCTGTCGGCGGATCGATGCCGGTCCAGATTTTGAAAGCCGCCGCGCCCTGGTGCACCAACATCTGAACGCCGTCGATCGTGTCCGCTCCCGCCGTTCTGGCCGCCTTTAGCAGCTCGGTTTCGATCGGGTTGTACACCAGATCGTATACAATCATGCCCGGCCGGATCTCATCGAGCGGAATCGGCGGAATGCCGGAGCTGTTGGGAAACATGCCCATGGAAGTGGTGTTGACCAGCAGCTCCGCCCCGGCTATTCTCCCAACTAAACCGGCTGAATCACTTAGGCCAATAGGTTCGACGGCCTTCCGGCCGCTCGCCTGGTTGACAGCAGCAGCGAGATCCCTCGCGCGGTCGATTGTACGGTTGGCGACGCAAACAGTCGCGCCCTCCCGCGCCAATCGAAAAACAACCGATCGAGCGGCCCCTCCCGCACCGAGCACGACGGCTTGCTTGTCCCTGGCTTGGAATCCACGTGCAGCCAACGGAGCGAAAAAGCCAGATCCGTCGGTGTTATAACCGACAAGCCGGCCTTCCACCTGGTGCACGGTGTTAACCGCCCCCACTTCCAACGCCTCGGGGACGATTTCGTCCAGGTACGGCAAGACGCGTTCTTTGTGCGGGATCGTGAGATTGATCCCTATTATTCCGAGAGTTTTGAGACAGCGGATGGCCGAACCAATGTCACCCGGCCGGATGGAGAAAGGTATATAAGCGTAATGAAGCCTGAGCGCGGCAATCGCCGCATTGTGCATCGCCGGAGAAAGCGAATGCTCGACCGGGTAGCCGAACACTCCAATAATTTTTGTCTCCCCGCTAATGCCGGATATAAATGATTTGGAAACCCTTTGGCGTGTGAGACGCGCAGCCAACGGCGATTGTTCCAATCCGTATTATAACAGAATGTTGGGAAAAAGGCTAAGGGATTTTTATACCGGTTGCAATTCATACCGCCTGTATATGCCCTACCGGTTGTAGGGGTGAAGCATTCGGGCAACGACCTGTGAGATAACCTCAAACCAATCGTCCGAATGCTTCACCTCTACGCTTCAAGTGCTGAAATGTTATCGTCTATCGCCCGTGGTCGGCTTAAAAGCGTGATGAAAAACCATCTTGAGCGCCTGGCGAATGAATTCGCGGCTCTGAAAGGCACAAAGTCGGCCTCCGCCGACTATCGTCTCAGTGCCCGGAGGGGCACTTCGTGTACTTGGAAGGCGCGGTTTCAACCGCC
>JBGPOG010000107.1:0-10043 GCA_041487935.1 Chthonomonadia bacterium
CATGACAGGGTCCAGAAGCTCACGGACCAGTATATCGCCGAGATCGACAAAGCGACCAAGCAGAAGGAAGCCGAGTTGATGGAGGTTTAGGTGTTCAGCCTACCTACCACAAGAACGCCAAGATGATCCATCCGTGCCCAAATCCTTCAACTCTCATCGAATCCGCCGGTCTCGATCCTGCTCGAATGCCCCAACACGTCGCCATCATTATGGATGGGAACGGCCGCTGGGCCAGGAGTCAGGGAAAACAGCGCCTGTTGGGTCACTGGCAGGGTTACCGCGCGCTCAAGGAAATCGTTTACGCGGCGGACGACCTGGAAATCCGATGCCTAACCGTTTACGGCTTTTCCTCGGAGAATTGGCGCCGGCCGGATGAAGAAGTTGGCGGGTTGATGGAGCTGATGCTAACGGCGATCCAAGACGAGATCGACGAGTTGATGGAAAAAGGCGTTCGGGTTCGCGTCTCAGGCCGAATGCACGAGCTGCCCCCTGATTTGCGGGTTAAATTCCAAGAGGCAATCGACCGTACAGCCAACAATCCAGGGCTCACATTCAATTTAGCCATTAACTACGGCGGACGGGCTGAGATTGTCGATGCTGTCCGCTCGCTCGCTCGGGCCATATCGAACGGCGAGATTGCGCCGGAAGCGATCGATGAAGCCGCCATCAGCTCGCGTCTCTATTCGCCGGATCTTCCGGAACCGGATCTGCTGATACGCACGGCCGGCGAAATGCGGGTTTCGAACTTCCTTCTCTGGGAAATGGCATATGCGGAGATGTGGGTGACGCAAACGCTCTGGCCGGACTTTACGCGCGACCAACTGATAGAAGCAATCGCCGACTTTCAAAAACGTACGCGGAAGTTCGGGGCAGTTGTCGAGTAGCCAGTCAATCCACCACACAGAGACTAGAGTTAAATGCATAAAGGCCTGGCGTTGAATGCGCCGGGCCTTTGTGATATTCTACTAATGAAATGGCCACATTGATCCCGATCCAGACGGAGACCAAGGCGCGCCTCGTGGAGATCTTCGCCAGCGTTCAAGGCGAGGGACCACACGTGGGGGAGCGCCAGCTATTCGTGCGATTCCTGGGCTGTAATTTGGATTGTACGTACTGCGACTCTCCCGAAACGAAAACCAGGCAAACCAACTGCCGAGTCGAATCCGAGCCGGGATCATGGCGGTTCGAACACGTTCCAAATCCATTCACCCTGGCCGATCTGCTTGGCCGGCTTTCACGATTCGGATCGCCGAAGAGCTATCACTCGATAGCGATCACCGGGGGCGAACCGTTGCTCCAGCATCGGTTTCTCGCCAGGCTCTTCCCGGCTTTGACGGAAGCCGGCTATAGAATCTACCTGGAGACGAGCGGCGAGCTGAGCGAAAGGCTGCAGGCGGTGATCGGCTGGGTCGACTTTTGCGCCATGGACATCAAGCTCCCCTCCAGCAGCGGGGAGCGAACTATGTGGACCGAGCATCGGGAGTTTCTCGCGGTATGCCGGCGGGCAGGGGTGCAGACGTTTGCCAAGGTTGTCGTCGGCGCTGAAAGCACGCGGGATGAAATCGAAGAGTGCGCGCGGGTGGTGGCGGATACGTGGCCGGATATTCCGCTGATCCTCCAGCCTGTCACTCCATTCGGCCCGGTTACCGATAGTCCCAAGTTCGCCCAGATGCTGGACTTCCAGCAGATAGCCAGGCGAATTGCGAAAGACGTTCGCATCATTCCGCAGATGCACAAAATTATGGGAGCGCTGTGACGGCATGAGCGGGTGACAAGGTGACAGGGTGACAAGGTGACCGGATGGAGAAGCGCGCGAGGCTCGTTCTTCAAGCATTGCGTACCTGTAATGTAATCTAATTCACCAAGCCACCTTGTCACCGTGCCACCAAGCCATATTCGGAAGCGGGGGTGTTTTCGACCGATGAGTCTGGCGGTTGTTTTGGTTTCGGGCGGATTGGATAGCTGTGTTACGGCTGCTCTGGCAAAGGAGGCCGGGTACGAACTTCGATTCCTACACTTAAACTACCGGCAATTGACCGAACGGCGCGAGCTTAAGGCGTTTCACGATCTTGCGGACTTCTACAGCGTCCCGGCGAAAGGCCGGCTGGTATCGTCGATCGAGCATCTGGCTTCGATTGGCGGGTCATCGCTAACGGATTCATCGATTCCTGTTAGTGAGGCCGATCTCGATAATCTGGATATTCCCTCGTCTTACGTTCCATTTCGGAATGCGCACATTCTGTCTATCGCGGTGAGCTGGGCGGAGGTGATCGGGGCGAAACGGGTGTACATTGGAGCGGTTCACGAAGACTCGAGCGGATATCCGGACTGCCGGCCGGAGTACTACGCCGCGTTCAACGAAGTGGTAAGGTTGGGGACCTCTCTGGGAGATATCCGCATCGAAACGCCCGTAATCCATTTTACAAAGGACCAGATCATCCGACTCGGCTCACAATTGAAAGCGCCGTTTGAGTTGACGTGGTCTTGCTATCGCTGCGACGAGATCGCATGTGGCCGATGCGACTCATGTGCGCTGCGCCTACGAGGATTTCAGCGGGCAGGTTTGGAGGACCCGATTCCCTATTCGGTCCGGCCGAAGTATCTGTAGCGGGCGTTAATCGGCAGCGACGATATATTGAAGCAGGGCGTCGATGAAATGAAGACTCTTTTGACTGGCTTGAACGTAGTAGTGATAACAGGCGCGAATCACATGACCGCGCCGGGCCGGCCGGAGTTCCTGGCCGAGCTGCGCAAGTTCCTTTCTGCGCACAATGGCGAGTAACAGATCGCCTGATTGTGAGGGACACTATGGAAATTTCTCGACGCGAATTGGCAGCCGGGCTTGCAGGCGCAATCATCGCGCCGGGCCGCGTGCTTGGCGCAAACGAACGAATCCGCATGGCTTTCGCCGGCATCTCCAATCGCGGCAGCCAATTGCTGGAGGCGGCGCTCCCAAACAAGGACATCGAAATCGTCGCGATCTGCGATGTCTGGGACGCGGCGCTGGACAAGTGGTCATCAAGGCTCGGCGCGGGCGCGAAGCGATACAAAGATTACCGTCAGATCTTAGAGCGAACGGACGTCGATGCCATGGTCTTTGCGACGCCGGATCACTGGCACGCTCTGCAAACGATCCAATCGTGCGACGCCGGCAAAGACGTCTATGTGGAAAAGCCGCTCTCTTACACCATCAAGGAAGGCCGGAAGATGGTAGAGGCAGCGCGGCGCAATAACCGCATCGTGCAGGTCGGTTTGATGCGTCGCTCATCGCGGCTCTACACCGGCATTGTAAAGAGGATGGAGGGTGATGCGATCGGCAAGGTCACTGTTGCGCGCGCGTACCGGATCAGCAACATGGCGCCGGCCGGCATCGGAAATACGCCTGATTCCGATCCTCCGCCAGGTCTGGACTGGGATATGTGGCTCGGTCCGCGCCCGGCCCGGCGTTTCAATTCGTGTATTGCGCCGTACAGATTCAGATGGTGGAAGAGCTACTCCTCGCAGCTCGCCAATTGGGGTGTCCATTATTTCGACGCGATGCGGTGGATTCTTGGAGAAGAATCCCCGGTTTCGATTTCGGCGCACGGGGGAAAATACGCCGTGGAAGACTCCCGGGACATTCCGGACACGCTTGAAGTGATTTACGAGTTTGCTTCCGGACGGCTGATGACGTTCGGCCAGTACGAGGCCTCAGGCTATAAGGCCCTCGAACGCGAAATTGAGCTTCGTGGAACGAATGGCTACCTCCAGGCAGACGACCGCGGGTACGAAATCATTCCGGAAACCGGCGGCCAATTCCAAAGCCGAGACCCCCGAATGAAGCCCGAAAAAGTCACTCCCGAAAAGGAGGACCTGGATCGCCAGCATATGCGAAACTTCCTGGATTGCGTCAAGAGCCGCGCGAAGCCGAACTGCGACGTCGAGGAAGGACATCGATCGACGGTCTTCGCGCACCTTGGCAATATCGCGCTGGCAACGCGCCAGCGAATCGAGTGGGACCCGAAGACAGAGACGATTGCGTCGCCGAGATCGGCCAACAGCCTCCTGCAGTATGCGTATCGCAGTCCTTGGAAGCTGTAACAAACCGCGCAAACTGACCGCCGGCATGAGCCGCCAGCATTATATTCTCTGAAATGATGACTTTGAAACTTGACTTGGAGTAGCTCTTCTGAACCTTAACCAACTCAATCTGACCGTAACGGATGCCGCCGAGACCGCGGGCTTCCTTCGCAAGTACTTCGGGCTTCGGGCATTGGAGGGAGCGCCGCCTGGTAAGACGGGTATGGCCTTCCTTAACCACGACAACGGGATGGCGCTCACTTCGATCAAGGAGCGGCGCGGAATTGAGATAATGTATCCCGGATTCTTCCACATCGGCTTTATCCAAGAGAGCGAAGAGCGGGTGAATGAAGTCGACCGGCGGCTGAAGGAAGACGGGTTCGATATACCACCGCCGGACAGGCTTCACGGCTCGTGGACTTTTTACTTTCAAGCGCCCGGCGGGTTTACGATCGAGGTTCCCGGATGACTTTCGTCCGGGCAGCGACCGGCCGCCGGATTCGGATGGATGGCTGCGATGGTTATGTTTGAGGAGATCCTTTTTGAATGGTAGACGCATCGGTTTTACCTGGGTTGCAGTCGTTCTTGCGGTTATTTGCCTGACATTGTCTTATGCGCAGCGGCCCGGTAGTAACGGCCAGGGAACGCGAGTTCGGCGCCCTCCTTCCCCAGCCCCGGTTGCTGGCGCCTCTACTGCTCCCAACCCTCAAACGCAAACTCCGAACCTGGATTACTCACGCCTCATTCGCGTGTGGGACATCCGTTCGGGCGGCAGGCCGGGAGAGAATCCGTATACAAGGCCGCGCGAGGCCGGCGATAGGATGATTCTCTCCAGCAGCTTAACCAGCCGGCCGGAATTGTCCAAGCTTATCTCCGCTGGGTTTACGCTTCTACAGACCGACAGCGACCATCTCTCGACCGATGAGGCCGCCCCCGGGGTTTGGGACTTTACACACGCCGATTCCGATTTCAAAAAGGCTGCCTCGCTTGGACTGGATTGGTGCTACTTTCCGCATTTCGCGTTCCCTCCCAAATGGTACGACGAGCGGGTTGCCTATAGCCGTATTCAGTGCCTCGAGCACGGACTGCCCGTACAGGCGTTCTCACCGTGGGATCCCAGATTTCCAGCTTTCGTCTCCCGCGGCTATGAAAAGCTTCGCGAGCACTTCGGCAAACGGGAGTCAGATTACTACTTGACCTCGAGTCCGGCGCGGCCAATGAGCCTTTATCTCGGAATCCATGGCGATTACGGCGAGACCGGTTTACTGATGGGGGCGCGAACGGCGGTTCCGGGGCAGAAGGAGGAGTGGCAGAAACGGTTCGGCGATCTCCACGATCACCTCGGCTGGTGGTGCGGCGATCAGTCGGCGCGTAAAGCATTCCGAGATGCCATGGGGGCCAAGTACGGCAGCATCGACGTACTCAACGCGGCCTGGAAAACGAATTACGTTAAACCGGGGGAGATAGACTACCCGGTCTCGCCGGCAGGCATCGCCAGGCGGCGATGGCTCGACTTCGTGGAATGGTATGAGCGGAGCGCAACCGGATTGGCGGACCTTGTTTGCCGGGCCGCGGAGAAGCAGTTTCCCGATTCTTTGAAAATGATCCCGGCGGGATTTCCGGACGAGAACCCTCATGGCGGCAACGATAACAGCCTTATTGCCCGGATCGCCGCGCGCCATAAGGTGGATGTGCGATCGACACACGGCGGCTTCAAGCCGTTTGCCGAGAACCAGGCCACAATGCTTGGCCGGATCGCAAGCGCGTGCAAGTTCTACGGCGTTCCACTCTGGACGGAGCCTCCCGGAAAGATCGACGCTGCGGGCGAGGTGGGCCGGATATTCACGTCCGTTTCGATGGGGAGTAAAGGGTTTTTCGATTGGTCCGAGAACGTCCGGGAACACCGTGAAGCCTACTACAAGTACGGCAAGTTCCTGAAGGTTGAAAAGCCGGTCGTCGACGTCGCGATGCTCTTTCCGTCAACCTCTCATCTCATGCGCCCGGATGAAGGCAACCCGCCGGCGTTTGAGAAAGGTTGTACCGACATCCGCGATGTCTTGAACTACGATATCTTGGATGAGCGCATGGTCCGGGACGGAGCGTTGGACCGATATCGCCTGCTGGTAATGTGGGAAGGTACGGTATTCGAGGCGGAGACGCTTTCCAAAATCCGAGATTGGGTCCAATCCGGCGGAATCCTCGCCGCATACGACTTCGGAAAGGTGGAAACGGTCGAGGGAGACCGCTCCTGGTTCACGGAGCTATTCGGGTATGCCGGAAAGCTGGAGCCGGTTACGTCCGCGAGATCGATCCCGGGCGCTCCAGGCTCGCGCGAAGAAGTCCAGATAGATGTGAAGAGTCTTCGCTCCGAATGGGCGCGTCCGTTTGGGCGCGGCTGGACTGTCTACTTTCCAGCTCGCCGGCAACTCTTGACGAGCTACTATGAGGTTCTCCGGTACCTGACTTACCATCTTACAGACCTTGATTCGACGAAGCGAGATGCGATTGCTGAGGACGATGCGTGGGATGGGGTATACGCGACTCTCTTTACGGACAAGATCCTCTACTACAATCCGACCGGTTCGCCGATTACCCGGACGATTGTGCTTTCTCCCGCCGCTTTCTCCGACTTTCAGGCCGTAAAGCAGCCGGAGGATTTTACGCACACGATCAAGATTGAGCCGAATGGGATTTCCGCCATCTATTTCGGCTCGCCACCGCAGGAACTGCTATTGCAGTGCGAAAAATTCACGGACTTAGGCGGGCTTAAGCCGGTTGCAGGTTTAGCATTCAATCCGGCAGACGGCCAGAACCACGTATTGGTTCCGGTTGGCGGCCAGATTTCGACGCGATTCGAATGCGCGGTCGCGGGAAGGTATCGCGTGGTCTATCGCGCACTGCGAAAAGGCGCTGCGGCAAAGGCCGAGATCTCAATGGATGGCAAGTCGATAAGAGGATCAACTGAGCCGGGAGTGGAAGGGTCAGGGGTGCAAGCGGAAACCGTTTCAGCGGGGACTGTCGAACTAGGGAAAGGGGTCCACACGCTAACGCTTCGTCCTGCACGGGGTGAGGACGTGCGGGCGGATTTCGTGGTCCTGACCAATGATCCAACGATCGCAGGGTATTCGTTTGCTGTCAAGTAACTCCAATCGCATATCCAGGTCGGATTTATCCAAGCAAGGGCTTTTGGCCTGTATGTTACAATAGATCTAAAACGAATTGGCAACACTCCCTGGAGGAGTACTTGTTATGTCACACAAGTCTGCGGTATTACCGCCACGCGAACAGGCGCCTCCCTCGCGCATGACATATGAGGAGTTCCTCGAATACGATTGGAAGAATCCGCACGTCGAATGGGTTGATGGGGAGGTTGTCTTAATGTCGCCTACAAACATAGTTCAAAGCGATGAAATCGGTTTTCTCGTTGCGCTATTTCGGGAGTATTGTGCGTTGACCGGGGGAAAGTACAGCTTCGATCCGTTCCAGATGAAGACGGGTCCGGACTTGCCTGGTCGTGCTCCGGACCTGATTTACGTCAGACCTGAGAACCTCCAGCGGCTGCACCGAACCTTCTTGGAAGGACCTGCCGACATTGTCGTTGAGGTCGTTAGCCCGGAGAGCAAGAACACCGACCGCATAGACAAGTTTTCGGAATATGAAAAGGGAGGCGTCAAGGAATACTGGGTATTGGATCCGGAGAACGAGCGCGCGGACTTTTCCCGGCTCGGGGCGGTGGATCGATTCCAGATCATTGAAATCGGCGCAGATGGCATCTTTCGAAGTGAGTGTATGCCAGGATTCTGGCTGCGCTTGGAGTGGCTCTGGCCGGGTACGCAGCCGTCGCTTTTGACGGTACTAAAGGAGTGGGAGGTTATTTGACGAATACCCAAATCCGGGATATAATAGCCGCACAATCAAGTTTTGGCTTTGATGGGGAGGAGTAGGCCCTGAAAAGCGTCTCAGAGAAGGCGAGTAAGGTGTGAGTCGCCTGGCGCACGCAGGACCGAACGTCGCCCCGGAGCTGAAGGATGAAGGATGAAGGATGAAGGATGAATCGAAACGATCGCCTTCAATCCTCGTTTTTTAGTTCTTCCGGGATTCGCCCGATATTGCGACCGAGCGCTGACGGCAGGTAGGCAAAGCTTGGAGAATGTACTCGCGAGTTCATCCTTCATCCTTCATCCGTCAGAACCGAGGTGGTACCGCGTGGGAACTTCGCCCGCGTCCTCAGAGATGGGGATGCGGGCGTTTTAGATTCTTTAGCCGCAAATGAACACGGGTGGACACTGTTAAGTCACGAGATCATTCGCGTTGCTTTGCGTTCATTCGCGGCGGAATCGTGAAAGGTGTAATGCCATGGAACTTGCGAAGGCATACGATCCTAAACTGGTGGAGGACAAATGGTATGCGCATTGGCTTGCGAAGGACTACTTCCGAGCGACCCCAGGAGCTTCCGGGCGCGGCGGCCAGCGCCCCTACTGTATTACGATTCCCCCGCCGAACATCACCGGGAGCCTGCACATCGGCCACGCCCTGAACAACTCCGTTCTCGACGCAATGACGCGGTGGCACCGAATGCGCGGGTTCAACGCATTGTGCCTCCCGGGTACCGACCACGCCGGAATTGGGACGCAGAACGTGGTTGAACGCGAGCTGGCAAAAGAGGGCCTGACGCGCCACGACCTGGGCCGGGAGAAGTTCGTGGAGCGTTGCTGGGAGTGGCGCAAGCAGTATGGGGACAGAATCTACCTACAGTTCCACAAGCTCGGCTGCTCGTATGATTGGTCGAGGGCGCGTTTCACCATGGACGAATCCTACGTGGACGCGATTCACGAGGAGTTCATCCGCTGGTGGGAGCGCGGCCTCATCTACCGCGGCGCGCGTGTCGTCAACTGGTGCCCGCGCTGCCGCACGGCGATCTCCGACATCGAGGTTAATAGCGAGCAGCGGGCGGGAAAGCTTTATCACTTCAGGTATCCGTTCGTGGGTGTCAATCGGGACGATGGACGATCGACGATGGGCGATGGAGTGGTCATCGCGACTACGCGTCCGGAAACGATGCTTGGCGATACGGCGGTGGCCGTTAACCCGGCGGATCCGCGGTATGCGGACAAAATCGGCAAGATGCTCCGCCTGCCGCTTACCAATCGTGAGATTCCGCTGATCGCGGATGAGTACGCGAAGATGGAATTCGGCACCGGCGCGGTAAAAGTCACTCCCGCGCACGACCTGGACGACTTCGAGTGCGGGATTCGGCACAACCTGCCGCAGATCGTGGTGATCGGCGAGGACGGCGCGATGACGCATGATGCCGGCGCGCGATATGCCGGCATGGATCGCTTCGAGGCGAGAGAGACGATTCTCAAGGACCTGGAAGAGGAGGGGCTTCTGGAGAAGATCGAAGACCACTCTCTCATGATTCCCCACTGTGACCGGTGCGGCACGGTGCTGGAGCCGCTGCTCTCCGAGCAGTGGTTCGTTAACATGAAGCCGCTCGCGGAACCGGCCATCCGGGTTGCAGTTGAAGACAAAGTTCGGTTCATACCCGAGCGTTATAAGCGTATCTACCTGGATTGGATGGAGAACATTCGCGACTGGTGCATCTCGCGGCAGCTCTGGTGGGGCCACCGGATACCGGTTTGGTGGACGGAGGATAGGAAGTGCGTGGCTGCTCGGTCTCTAGAGGAAGCTGCTGCGAAGCTCGGTGTGCCGGCAGAAAGTTTAACGCAAGATCCGGATGTGCTGGATACCTGGTTCAGCTCGGCGCTGTGGCCTCACGCCACGCTCGGCTGGCCGCGCGAGACGGAAGATTTGCGGTTCTGGTATCCGACCAACCTGTTGTCCACTGCCCAGGAAATCCTCTACCTATGGGTGGCGAGGATGATTATGACGGGAATGGATTTTGTGCATAGGACACCCGACGATGGACGATTGACGATGGACGATACCAACCAGCAAGAAGATCGTCCATCGTCAATCGGCCA
>JBGPOG010000108.1:0-10029 GCA_041487935.1 Chthonomonadia bacterium
ACTACAGGATATCGGGTAGCCGGGCCCGGCTCACACAACATCAGACGCGAAGCAAAATCAGTCGTAGCGAGTTGTCTCATTTTACTTGACAAGTTCCGAAGAAGCGGTGCGAGAGATTGGTGGTGCGGCCGCGCGTGTCGTACGTGTAGTACGTCCGCGTGTTGTTGCCCAGAATCTTGGAGGCGAGAACCATTGTCAATAATCAATTTGGGATTTACTTGCTTTGAACAGTGTGAAATGCATCACATCGGGTAGATACAATCGCAATTTACTGGCGCCGATCCGGCTGTCGAAAGAACAAGTTAGCCGGAAGGCTGCAGCAGCAGTCTTCCGGCCAATTACGGGAAGTCAATTGACTTTACTTCGCATAATCCACCGCCCGGCTTTCGCGGATGACGGTGACTTTGATCTGGCCGGGGTATTCCATCTCCTCTTCGATGCGCCTTGCCGTATCGCGAGCCAGCTTGATGGCGGCGAGGTCGTCGATCTGTTCGGGCTTGACGATCATTCGGATTTCGCGGCCGGCCTGGACGGCGAAGGTCTTTTCGACGCCCGGGAAGCCGTCCGCGATTTCTTCCAGCTTCTTGAGTCGTTTCACGTACGTTTCCAGCGTTTCTCGGCGGGCGCCCGGACGGCCTGCTGAAATCGAGTCCGCACAGATGACGAGGATCGCCTCGATCGATGCCGGCTCGACGTCGTAGTGGTGTCCTTCGACGGCGTGGATGACCTCTGCCGATTCGCGGTTGCGACGGAGGATGTCGGCCCCGATCACGGCGTGCGGGCCTTCGACTTCGAAGTCGACTGCCTTTCCGAGATCGTGCAGCAGGCCGGCCCGCTTGGCGACCTGGATGTTCGCGCCCACCTCCGCAGCCAGCAGGCCGCACAAGTGGCTCACCTCGATCGAGTGATCGAGAACGTTCTGTCCGTAGCTGGTACGGTATTTCATCCGGCCCAGGATCTTGACGACGTCAGGCGAGATCCCGGTCATGCCGGTATCCAACACGGCATTTTCGCCGGCTTCGACGATCCGCTGCTCGACCTCCGCTTTGGCCTTGTTGACGGTTTCTTCGATGCGTCCGGGGTGGATGCGCCCGTCGACGATCAGGTTGATCAGCGAAATCCGGGCGACCTCGCGGCGAACGGGATCGAATGCAGAGAGGACGACCGCTTCCGGAGTGTCGTCGATGATCAGGTCGACGCCCGTCAGCGTCTCGAATGCGCGAATGTTGCGGCCTTCGCGCCCGATGATCCGGCCCTTCATCTCGTCGTTCGGCAGGGGAACGACCGATACCGTCGTTTCGGATGTTTGGTCGACGGCGCAGCGCTGAATTGCGCCGGTGATAATGTTTCGCGCCTTGCGCTCGCCGTCTCGTTTTGCTTCTTCTTCGATCTCCCGGATTAGCTTCGCGGCTTCGTGACGGGAGTCTTCTTCAACCGATTTGAGGAAGGAAGCTCTTGCCTCCTCAACCGTCATTCCTGAGATGCGGCGCAACTCTTCCCGCTGGCGGGTTGCCAGCTCTTCGATCTCCTTGTTCTTCTCCTCCACCTCGACTTCGCGGTGTTGGAGGGTTCGTTCTTTTTTGTCGGCGCTTTCCAGACGCCTGTCAAGGCTTTCTTCCTTTTGTGCCAGTCTTCGCTCTAACCTCTGAATTTCAGCTCGCTTGTCGCGATTTTCACGTTCGATCTCGGCACGGAGCCGATATACTTCATCCTTAGCTTCGATCAGGGCCTCACGCTTGCGAGTTTCGGCAAGCGATACGGCTTCTTGCTTCAGTTTGTCCGCTTCTGCTATCCTCTGCTGCGTCAGGGCATTGCTTTGGGTGGCCCTGATGTAGGTGAGAACGCTGAACACCACCGCCGCGGCGGCGATGATGAGACTTACAATGGCGAATATTAACACGCTTCCCTCACCTCCAGACAGTATTTTGGATTGGTGAGTGAATGGCAATGGGTTAATGAACTGGCGCTTGTCGCGACCAAATCACCCGCTTGCCCTTGCACTCGTCCTGTCTGAGGCTGAGCGAGGGGATCTGCCCTTGTTGGGGCAGATGACTGGCTGGAACCGGTAGTTCTTCATTCAATATTCGAGAACAGCTTTTCAAATACCTGCTGGACAGTTTCCCAATTGTAGCCACGACGCTGGAGAAATGCGGCGAGTCGCCGTTTTTCGCTCGGATCGGCCGATTCCGGTTCCGTCAGCCGCTTTCTGGCGACCGCCAGCGCCGTTTCCAATTCCGACTCCCGATCGATCTGCCCAACCGCCTCGCGCGATGTATCAGCCGATATTCCTTTTCTCCGAAGCTCTGATTCCAGTCGGATACGACCGAGACCTTTCTTAGCCGACCTGTTCTCAACCCAATCGGCGCTAAACCGCTCGTCATTCAAGAATCCTACTCGAACTAAGTTTTCAATGACCGCTTCTACGATCTCGCTCTCGTAGCCTGAACGCGCAAGTCTGCGTCGAACCTCCGCGCAGGTGCGCGGCTGGTAATCGACGAATTTAAGTGCGACTTCCCGGGCAGATTCGAATGCGTCGCTCATGGACGAATGATACCACCAATCGAATTTGGAGCTCGGCTCTAAATCGTTTGCAATGTGTGGGTAGGGGTGAAGCATTCGGGCACAATTCTTGCACCAGAAACGCAAGCTGATCGTCCGAATGCTTCACCCCTACGCCGATCGGGCGGAGCCACTACCGATCGTGAAAGTTACTTGCTCTTGACGATCACAAGGAATTAGATTATGCGGATTTCCCGATCGAAACCCATATACGCGACCATCGCTCTATTGTTAGCTCTCGGCACGATTCACAATCTGGGAGCATTCGCCGAACGTACAGACAGCTCGCGCTCGAAGCGGATTGTCGTCGCGTCCTCGGAGGAGTTTGCAAAGCGACGGGAGGAGGTGCGCAAGGCAGCGGATGGGGCGATCGTCATCTTCGGAAACCCTCCGGACACAAAAGACCGCCCGTATCGCGCTAACAATTCCGTGGTCTACCTGTCCGGGCTGGAATCGCCTGGAGCAATGGTGGTTCTTCTCCCAGAGGGCGATCCGAGCGGCAAGGAGACCCTGCTCTTCGCGGATGGCGAGACGACTGACGTATCATCGAAAAGCAGCGACTCCTCTGAGGTGACGCCTACACGCTACTTCGCCGCCGCAATCGAAACGCCCGCAAAAGCGGCAAAGGAGAAGATTTTTCTGTCCCGGACGGTATCCTCGCTGGTTGATGTCTTGAAGGGCTTCAATCCCACGGTTTCAATCGAGCCTTCCGCCGACCGCCTCCTAACTCCCCTCCGCTTCGTCAAAACCAAGGATGAAATCTCGACCCTTCGCCGGGCGATCGATATCACCGGCAATGCCCAGCGCGACGCAGCAAAGAAGATCGAGCCCGGAGTAAAGGAGTCGGACGTGAAGGACGCCATCGAAACGACCTTCAAGAAGCGCGGCGCGCAGCGTGCCGGTTTCACGACGATCGTGGGATCCGGCAAGAACAGCATCGACCTGCACCATCCCGCGGACGAGACGCTCATTGGGGAAGATCAGACGGTGGTCGTCGATATCGGCGCCGAATACAACTACTACACCGCGGACATTACCCGGACGTATCCGTCGGGCGGCAAATTCAGCCCGAGGCAGCGCGAGCTTTACCAACTGGTGCTAGACTGCCAGAAGGCCAGCGAGAAAATGGTGGTTCCCGGCAAGACCACCCTGCGCGAGCAGAACCAGTTTGCGAAGGACTTCCTAAGAAACAGCCCGCTCCGGGCAAAGGACCGAAGCGGCGTCGAACATACCATGGACCGCTTCATGACCCACGCGCTGGGCCATTCGCTAGGGATGGACGTCCACGACGTTACGCCGCAGCCAGGTTTGCTGAAGCCGGGCGTCGTCTTCACGATCGAGCCGGGAGTCTACATCGCCAGCGAGAACATTGGTATCCGGATCGAGGATGATTATCTTGTTACCGACAAAGGAATCGAGAAGTTGTCGCGCAAGATCCCCTCGGATGCGCCCGAGATTGAGCGACGTATGAAGCGCTAGTGTAGTGTCTCCGACTCGTCCTTACAATGTGAGGCAAAAAACAGCCATACGGGTGGCCGTCTGGCCAGATTCACAAAGGCAGTTCGGAATGACGCTCTTGCCACTTTGTCGTCGTTGTAATGACATTACTGAGACACTACACTAGATGCCCTACTCCACTCCATCCACAATTGGCTTTGCCATTGTGAGGACTGCCGGTGCACCGCTGCCGGTCCGGATTCGGTGCTCGATTTCGTCCATTAGTTTCTGGTTATCTTCCAGGAACGTGCGTGCGTTTTCGCGGCCCTGGCCTAGGCGAAGGTCGTTGTAGCTGAAGTAGGCGCCGCTCTTGCCGACGATTCCCAGGTCGACTCCCATGTCAAGGATGCCTCCGGCCTTGGAGATTCCGCGGCCAAACAGGATGTCGAATTCGGCCACGCGGAATGGCGGGGCGACTTTGTTCTTGACGATCTTGACCTTCGTTCTTGCGCCGACGGCATCCGTGCCGATTTTGACGGTCTCGGTCCGCCGGACTTCCATTCGAATGCTCGCCCAGAACTTGAGTGCGCGGCCTCCCGGAGTCGTCTCAGGATTACCGAACATCACGCCGATCTTTTCGCGGATTTGATTGATGAAAATCGCGCAGCAGTTTGCCCGACCGATGTTTCCCGCCAGTTTTCGTAAAGCCTGGGACATGAGCCTCGCCTGAAGGCCGACGTGGGTGTCGCCCATATCACCCTCGATTTCAGCCTTGGGAACCAGCGCCGCGACCGAGTCGAGGACGACGACATCCACCGCGCTGGAACGGACCAGGTAGTCCATGATTTCGAGCGCCTCTTCCCCGGTGCCCGGCTGGGAGACGAACAGGTTGTTGATGTCCACACCGAGATTCGCGGCGTATTCGGGATCGAGCGCGTGCTCGGCATCGACGAAGGCACACGTGCCGCCCTGCTTCTGGCTTTCTCCGATGATCTGCAAGGCAATGGTCGTTTTGCCTGACGATTCCGTGCCGTATATTTCGGTGATGCGGCCGCGCGGAACTCCTCCCACGCCAAGAGCGAGATCCAGTGCGATAGCGCCGGTGGGGATAGAGTCGACATTCAGCTTGGTCGCCTGGCCCAGCCGCATAATAGCGCCTTTTCCGAACTGCTTTTCGATACTGCTCAGCGCCATGTCCAGCGCTTTCTGCTTTTCCACGCGTAGCTCCCTTCGGGTGTTGGTTGAGTGTTGAGTGTTGGGTGTTGAGTGTTTAGTATTTAGTGTTGAGTGTTAAGAACGGGTTTCGCCGGTACTTTTGGATCGTGCTCGATTTTGATTACTCAACACTAAACACTTAACACTTAAACTTGAATTCTTCGACAAGGGTGTATTCCGACCCGGACTTGGTAGGCAGGCTGCTCATCAGCACGAAGCGGTCGATCGTGATGCGGTCCAGGTCTTCGATCGATTCGGACCTCAAGGCTCGCACGGCTGCCTTTTCGCCCGCATAACCTTTGATCCGCGCTAATGTAAGATGTGCGCTGAGCGGTTTGTGCTCGCGGGGAAAGTTGAGCCTGGCGAGCAACGCGTCCAGCGATTCCGCAAGCTCGGTGAATCGTTCTCCGCCCTGGGATGCGCCGATCCAGAGCACTCCGGGACGCTGTGCATTAGGGAATGCTCCAAGCCCGCCAAGGGTCATGTCGAACGGTTTCAATCCGTCGCAGATCGCAAATCCGGCGTCGATTGCCTGCTGAGTTCTATGCGCCGGCTGCTCTCCGAGAAACTTGAGTGTGTAGTGAAACTGCTCCGGCTTCGTCCAGCGCACTCCCTCTTCACCGATCTTCGTGCGCAGCCGATTCTGAGCTTCTCCGATCTTCCGGACCAACTCCTCCGTTATCGTGATTGCAAAGAACAATCGCATTCAATTCCCTTACTCGTGCTCGTTCCGAAAAAGCGGAAATGTGGTCGTCAATAAGGGGCCATTTGCTCGATAGTGGCGTTTCCACCGTTAGAAACGTAGATCGTGAGGAGGCGCCCCTGCATCATAGCCATGCCAAGGAGAATACCGGCCTCTGACTCCCACACCCGAATCTCACGCTGTTTGCCGTGCCACTCGATTGTCGCGCCGAATGTCCGGAAGCGGTGGAGTTCTCCGTTCGCCAAAGTTGCGGAAGTTGTGGTGATGTACGGCAATCCAAGGCGTTCGATCGTGTCGAGTGATAGTTAGGAGGTACGAGGGATCTGTTTTTCACAGACAACTATCCCCAGAAATCACGGCGAAAAACAGATCCCTCGTACCTCGGGATGACAATTAACGGACATTTGCAATTACCTCCTAACTTTTTCAATTCATCGACTTTGTGTAAACAACTTCGGCCCATACGTTAGTTTGCTGCCCGCAACAATAATTCCTACAATTCTCATCAACTCGCGGACCCAAGTTCGAGCACTCTATCCCTCAACATCGTCAGCGCGGTCTGGGCGCTGCGCCAGCGGATGTCCTTTCGACTTCCAATGAAGCGGGCTTTCTCTATTTTAACCCGGTCCGCGCCGGCAACGGCGATATAGACCAGTCCGACCGGCTTTTCGGGCGTTCCACCGTCGGGACCGGCGACGCCGGTGATGCCGATCCCGAAATCGCTCTTGAACCTTGTTATGGCGCCTTTCGCGAGGGCTTGGGCAACTTCGGCGCTGACCGCGCCGTGCTCGGCAATCATTTCGGCCGGCACGTACACGAGATCCGTTTTGGATTCGTTGCTGTAGTTCACGACGCCGCCGGGAAACACCAGCGAGCTGCCGGGGACGTCGGTGATTCGTGAGGCAAGCAAACCTCCCGTACACGATTCTGCCGTCGCGACGGTCAGTCGAGCATTGGTCAGCAGCTTTACGGTGGCGGCCTCGAGGGTCTCGTCATCGAAGCCGTAGACCCGGTTACCGAGGCGTTCCAGGAGCAGCTTAACGCGTTCTTCGATCATCCGTCCGGCGGTTTCAATGTCGCTTGCCCGTGCCGTCACCCGCAGGTGGACCTCGCCCAACTTGGCATATGGCGCGACTGTGGGGTTGTCCACGTGCGTCAGGTCCAAAACCTTCTCTTCGACCGACGACTCCCCCATTCCGGTGATTCGCAGCGTCCGCGATCGGATCGTCCCTCCGCCTGTTATTGCTCGCAGATACGGCGCGACGTGGTTGTCGACCATCGGAATGAATTCGTTGGGAGGGCCGGGCAGGGCCATGGCGATTTTGCCCGGACGGGCATCCGTATGGATGGATTTCGGATTTCGGATTTCGGATTTCGGATTTGGCGGGGTGGCTTCGCCGCTCGGGGCGTCGTTGAATGCGTCCAGTTCTCTTTCAAAGATCAATCCAGGGGCGGTGCCGTTGGGATTATCGATCAGCCGGCCGTGCATCGGCTTCAGGGCTTGTTTGAGGTTGCTCTGTGCCATGCGGATGCCGCGGCTTCGGAAAAAGGCTTGCAAGCGATGGGCTGTCGCTTCATCTCGTTCGAGCGTATCGCCCATGGCTTCGGCGAGGGTTTCACGGGTGATATCGTCCTCGGTCGGCCCCAGGCCCCCGACCGTCACGACCACATCGCTCTCAGCCAGCGCCTGCTGGAGGGCGTCCAGGAGTCTGGCATGGTTGTCGCCGACCGTAACACGACGGAACACGCTCACGCCAATCTCGGAAAGGACGCGCGCCAAATACGCCGCGTTCGTATCGACGATCTGTCCGAGTAAGAGCTCGGTGCCGACCGAGACGATTTCCGCTCGCAATGTATACAAACCTCCACTCGTATTATACACTATGCCCTCATCACTGAATCCCAGCGGCTATAGACGCCGCTCGTCAAAGAGATTGCCCGTCTTTTTGGATCGTTTCTTCGCAAACGACCGAATCTAACCGTGCCGCCCGAACATTTCGCGTGACTGAACGTTTCGCGCGAATGCTTGACAGGCCGCATCCGGTGTGATAACATTTCTCCATTAGTTTCATCCATTCGCTTCAGTAGAAGCAGCCTCATCTGAATAGAGTCCCGACTGTTTACTGGATTATTCTCCGCGCCCGTTCAGGTTGATTGCATTTGCGCCGCACGTCTTGATTGTAACTGATGAAGACGACGAGATTGGAGGAGAATGGATGTCGGTCCTACACGCCCCACTTCGTACACGGATAGGCAATTCCCCGGCAGTTCTCTGTACCGCGTTGGCGATGCTGCTGTTATTCGGCTCGCCTACCGCCTGCTTTGGCACTGCCGCCGCGCTGCGCATACTTCGTCCCGGTTTTTGCAGCAACTGCGGCCCCGATCCGTATACCGGGAACGTTATGCTGTCGTTCGCCGACCCGGTGCCGACGCGCGGCTGGCCGCTCGTCAACAACATCCACCTCAACACCCAGTGCGTGGAACCGACGCGCATGATGAGAAACGCGACCTTTACGTACGACATCCACGTCACGACCGGGACCATTTACGTCAACGGACAAGGGTCGATCCACCGTATCGTCGTGGACGGCACCGGACGTATGTTGGACTTTGGCGCCACATCCGGTGGGATCGCTGCCGAGCCCGGCGTCTTCAGCACGCTGACGCTCGACACCGATCACTACGTCCTCTCGAATGCCGGCCCTCCGGAATCGATCGACCAGGCAGGGAACTTCCGGTATCTCTTCAACACTACCGGGCAATTGACGCAAATAACCGACCCCATGGGTAACACACAATCGCTGACGTACGCGAACGGCATACTGGCGCAGGTCAATGACTACAGCACCGGCAAACAGATCGCCTTCGTGTCTGCCCCTAATTCCTACGTGATCTACCACGGGGCCTGGGACGGTATAAGCTCGAACTGGACCGCTACGGAACAGGTGATCTTCTCCGGGGGGAATCTTGTGGAAATCCTGTGGTCGGGATCGGGTGGCGCCGTATTGAAGCGCGTGGACTACACTTACTACCCCTCCGGCCCCTTCGCCGGAATGCTCCAAACCTACACAAAGGATGGGGATCCGGCCACCACCATTACCTATTCCTACACGCCTCTGCCGCCGACCGGGGGAACCTCGCAGGTGATGATGGCCAACCAGACGGCCGCGGGCGGACCCACCGCTGAAGGAAGTACCCATCTTGAGTGGAATCAGCCGACCGCCCCGGGCTACGCTGACACGGTCAAGAGTACGAACAATAAGAGTCCGGCAGGTGTCACGTACTTCGATTTCAACAGCTTGGGCGACATTGGCCAGATCAGGCTGCCGCAGCTTACCGGCGCGACGGCGCCGACAATTCTCACTTTCGGGTACAATGGCGCGCGCCAGGTTAACGCCTTCAGCAATACGGATTCAACCCACGGCTACGGCCTTACTTACGCTTTCAACGGCTTGCCGCAGAGCCTTACCGATCCGCTCACCCACTCTTGGGGCATGAATTGGCAGGGCGCGGACCTGGTGAATGCGAGTGACCCGCGTGGCGCCCTGTTTACGCTGAATTACGGCAATACAAACTTGCCGCACTTCCCAACCAGCGTAGTCGACGCGGGGAATCACACCTGGACGATCAGCCCCTTTGCATCAGGCCCGAACATCTACGGGCAGGTATCTCAAATCGTACCGCCGCCGAACACCCAGCAAGCAATCAATTTCAGCTATTGGGGCTCGGGAAACGCGGGCGTCAGCGGCCTTTTATCCTACTCCATCGACGGAAACGGCAACAGGGTCGACGTCAACAACTACGACTTGCTGGGTGACCTTACGTCTTGGACGACGTATCCCGGAACGCAGAACGGCAGTCCCGCGGTCGAGAACTTTGGAATGGCCTATGACCTGGCTCAACGGCCGACCACGTTCTACCAGCCGGACAACCGCACCTTTAACTGGAATTACTACAGCACGGCGCTTGGCAGATATACCCGGAACCTTGACCACACGGTAGATGAGGGAGGCCGGCAAGTCAACTACACCTTCTGCCCGGTCTGCGGCGCGCTGGAAGCGGTTTCATGCGGCGCGTGGGGATTGAGCTGGCAGGACGACGGCGACGGGGATCTG
>JBGPOG010000109.1:0-10027 GCA_041487935.1 Chthonomonadia bacterium
CAACAGGTACGCTGAGAGTCGCCGATGCGCCCGCCATTTCCGCCTTACGAACAATCTCCGGGGCGACCATCGGAACCAGCGCGGGCCGCTTCCATGTGTACTTCAGAAGCTCCGCGAGAATGAAGTTGCTGTCTCCCGGCGCCCCGGATGTCGTGGCGTCCGCGCTGTCGCTTAGCACGACGAGGCCATCAGGATTTTCGTGTGCAAATTGCACCGCCTCTTGAACGTCCGTCAGATCCGGCAGGTAATCGCGCCGTCTCCTCCAGACCTCCTCCGCAATCCGGTCGCATTCCCTGTGAGCAAGGTTTTCATCTCCGTTTGCCACCACAATTACAGAGGATCCCATTTCAGGAATGTCGAGCCATGGCTGAACCGTTGCCAACCCCGCACTAAGTATTGTTGTGTTGGCTTCCAAGGAGATCAGCTTGTTGCGCAATTCGAAACTCACACTTTCAGACTTCTGGGTATTCGCGCGCTCCGCGGGAACGACCATTGGGAGCTTGCGAAATGCCGTCTTGGGTTTCGCGCCGCCGAACAGGATTCGTCTCAATACTTCAGCCCCGCGCCGGCCTGTGTCCTTGACATCGACGTGAGGGATTGTATGGTAAAGGACCAACGCGCTCGAATTATCGACCATGCGCCGAGTGACGTTCGCATGAAGGTCGAGGGTGGCAACGATTGGAATGTTGGAGCCAATCAAATTGCGCACGAGTTCCAGGATTGCGCCTTCAACGTCGGGCTCACGATCGGAGACAAGCGAGCCATGAAGTGTCAGGAGAACTGCGTCGACCGGAATGGCCGCCGCAAGCGATGTTCGAATTTCGCCCAGAATCCACTCGAACGTCCCATGAGTAGCCGGCCCGCCGGGCCACGCCGGCAGACGAACCAACCCAACGATCTGCGGCTTCCGCGGCCAGGCCAGGAGGGATTGGATGAATCCCCCGAGCTCATTTGTTTCCGCCATCTGCTCCACGAGCTCCGATCCGCGGAGAACCCCGAATTCCTCGAAGTCCTGGCGTGTTGTCGCGATCGGGTTGAATGTGTTCGACTCTTGCCAGACCTGCCCGATTGCAATTCGCATCGTCGTAGACCCCGCCGGAGGAACTCAGTGATTGAAAGCGAATTCCGGCCCGCTAAGCAGCGCCCAGAGCATGTCTGCGAAGACTTGCGATCTGGCGGAGCCGGTCGTTGGGTTGTTGGGAAATTGGGTGATCGGGCTGCTGGGTTGATGGGTAATTGAGATGTTGGGTTTTTGGGTTGTTGGATCGGTTCGTTTTTGGATGGGCTGGCCTGGGACACTGCCGGATGGCAGTTCGGTCGGGATCTTCGTCGACGTTATGGATTGGAGCGCTGCGGTAACCGCAGACTCCTCGGAAGCGGTCGGAGCGCGGCAGAGAGTGGCGAGGTATATCTCCGCAAGGATCTCCTTGTCGCTTTTCTCTGATGCGATCAACCGGTCCACCATACCGCCTTTCGACGAAACTTTTCTGTTGATCGTCTCAGCGCTGATCAAGTGCAGCGCCTGGGCGACGTTCGGCTCCATGTTGCGTTCGCATTCGCACGTTACCTGGCGGGCAGGGCGCCCGAATACGTCGAGAAATGCCGACCGGACTTGAGTGTCCGGCAGGGAGACTGCCCGCGCGCCGGCAGGAATCCCCGGGTATTTCTCAGGCTGGCCGGTTACCTGGCACACGGCATCCAGCAACACTTCGGCGGGCAATCGCTTTGCCAGATAACGCGAATAGAATCGGTCGTCGATCTTATTCGTCAGGTTGGGGCGAGACGAGGTCTGATAGCTACCGGAAAGCAAGATGTTCTTGGTGAGCCGCCGCAAATCGAACCCATGTATGGCAAAATCGTGAGACAGCCAATCGAGCAGGGGCCCATTGGTCGCGGGATTCGTCAGCCGCATATCGTCAACGGGTTCAACCAGGCCCCGTCCCATGTAGTGTTTCCACACCCGGTTGACGACAGTTCGGGCGAAGTATGGGTTCGCCGGCGACGTCATCCAATCAGCCAGGAATACGCGCCGGTCTCCCGGAGCAGCCAGTGCCAGCGTGGGTCCGTCGAACGCCGCGGGCGGAATCGGGCGGCCCAGCTTTGGGTGGTCCACATCACCCTTTGCGGCTGCGAAGACAACTATGCCCCCACCGGATTTGTCTGCCTTGCGCCCAACACGTGCGAAGAAGCCCGACATCCGGTAGTAATCCGATTGAGTCCACTTCTCGAACGGGTGGTTATGGCACTTCGCGCACTGAATCCGAATTCCCAGAAACGCCTGCGAGATGTTTTCCGCGAACTCTTCCGGGCGCGAGCCGAGGCGGTAAAAGTTCGCTGGACCGTTGTTCGTTGTCGGGCCGGTGGCCGTCAACAGATCGCGGACGATCTCATCCCACGGCCGGTTTTCAGCGACACACTCGCGCAACCAGCGGTAGAGCGCCCACATTCCCTTCTCGCCAATCAAGTCGCGGTTGACGCGCAGCAGGTCCGCCCACTTATAAGTCCAATAATCGACGTACTCCGGATGGAACAACAATTCGCCAATGAGCAGTTCGCGCTTCTTTGGATTGGAGTCATTCAGAAAGCGCCGGCCCTCCACTGTGGTGGGAAGCGTCCCGGTTGTGTCGAGATAGACGCGGCGCAGAAACTCTGAGTCGCCGCATCGGGCACTTGGAAGCAAGCGTATGCGCTCGAGCTGATCGTACACTAAATTATCGATCGGATTTGCACGTGGAAGCGATTTGAAGCTAGATGCCGGGATTTTATTCGGGAATGGCGCCGCCACGCGCCCGAACGCAACCTTCCCAAGATAGGAAACGGAGATCGCCGTTTCGCCGAACCGCTTCATTTTGATCCGGCCGGTGTCGTCCACCCCGGCGATCGGCTCTTCGTTGCTTGTGAATTTCGCCCAGTGAGTGACGTCCTCAGCATGGCCATCCGAGAAACGAGCGGTCACCTGCAGCCGCTGTTCACTGCCGGGAGCCAGGATTCGTTCCTTAGGATACACTTCTAAACCCACGAGCTTCGGATCTTTCGGATTCGGTCCCGGGGCGCCCGAAGCAATCCAGTCCGCAAGGACTTTATATTCGAGTGAATCGCGCCGCAGCCTCAGCCCGCCCAGATGGGTGACTTCCAATGACGGTTTCTTGAGGATAAGGCTCTGTTCCGGATGCGTCCGAACCACGCGCCTCGAACGGCCTTCGAAACAAATCCGTGAGTAATCCACGTCTGGATCGTATCCGCGCAACGTGAGGCGAAATCCTCCTTTGCCGCTCCCCGCGCCGTGGCAGGTGCCCATGTTGCAGCCCTGTTTGGCCAACACGGGCTCGACCTGGTTCGTAAAGCTCGGCGCCCCAGGTTTAGTGAGTCCTTTGACCGTAACGGTAGTAAGCACCGTCTGCTTATTCACACTTGCGTAGATGGTCGCCTTGCCGTCGGCAACCGGTATCGCAAATCCGTCGGAACCAATTCTGACCGTTTGCCGATTCGAAGAGGTGAAGACGGACTTCCCAGTCAAATCGACGGTTGCTCCATCAGGGCCGCGCTGCTCGACCAGCAAGCGCCGTCGAGAAGCCGGGCCATCGAGTAGGATTACTTGAGGTACGATCGAAATCCGAACAGATCGTGATAAGGATCGAGGCAGACCCTGCGAATTTGCCGAGGTAATTGTTAAGAAAGACAAAATGATCGGAATAATCAGTGCAATATGCCTACGCGCTTGATGACGGAGTGCTCTGTCGCGGCGGACAATGCGGACTAGATAAAGCATCATATCGTTCGTTTCTCGCCACCTTCGCGCTGCGAAGGCGACCCGAATACCAAACGTAGGCTTCTGAACGCTTCTGCGATTCGTCTCCGTGGGTTTTTTGCGGACGATTCTGAGGGCTCACGTAAGTCATCGTATGCGTCTTGGCATTCGGAAGCGCGAAGCAGCAAGCCATCATTGTATATGCTGGACTGTCCGGCTGGGCGCAAAAGCACCTCATCATTCCGGCGTTTCGACGGTCTCAACAGCGTTTTCTGATTTCTAAGGGCTTCTGCAGCAATTTTAGCCTGGTGCCTCGCCGGACTGGTTCGGTTTCGAGACTCTGCATCCAAAAACCGATCGATGTCGAACGGCCACATCGAGAGCCGCGCTGCTTTTATCGCATTCAGAATGCGAAGCTTGTCCTGCACCGTAAAGGCTGGATCTAGGAGGACCTTACGCGCCAAATCATTCCCTTTTCCGATTAGCCGGAGCGAATTGCGCGCCTCGATCTCGATTTCGTTCTTATTTGCAACGGCCTGGCACAGGGGTTCGATTGCCAACGGAGTCTTGAGGCTGCCGAGGGACTTAGCTGCCGCGCGCCTCTGCCGCATCCTTCCAAACTGCAACAAATCCAGCAGCAGTAGGACCGTATCTGGGTGCTTACACCGCGCAAGTGCGCGAACAGCGTGGGTAACGTATCGCCTCTGGGTACGCGCTTGGAGCGCAAGGGCGTCGACGGCCGTGTCGCTGCCAATATCGGCCAGAACTCTGGCGATGCGAAAGAATACCTTTGCGGAACCGGCATCGTTCAATAGTTTGACGAGGTGCGGCGCGGCACTCCCGCTGAATCGTTCGACGATCATCGTCCGCGCGGCCCTACTGTCATGCGAGGTGTTAGCTTCGATGAGCCGGGAGATTTGGACTGCCGCGTCCGGATCGAGCGGTGACTCGGCCGTCGCCACAAGGGGAAGAGCTGGTACAGTGGGTTTATTGCGCGCTACCATTCTATCTCCGCGACATATAGCTCCGGCACGTTATCACGGTACGATACCCACGCAAGCGCTTTGCCGTCCGGCCTCCAACAGGGGAACTTGTCCCAGGCCGGGTGGTTGGAAATGTTTGCGGGCTGGCTTCCTTCGGTATCCATCACGTAGACTTCGTCGTTCCCCTCGCGAAAGGTCATGAATGCGATGTGCTTCCCGTCCGGAGACCACCTGGGGCAGGTGTCGGACGATGGATGATCGGTCAAACGCCGGACGTTTTTCCCGTCCGCGTCCATGACATAGATCTCCCAGTTCCCGTCGCGATTAGAGTCAAACACAATGTGCTTGCTATTCGGCGACCAGGATGGATGGTGATCCATCGCCGGATCGTTCGTAATCCGCCGGATATCGGTTCCGTCCGGATTGCAAAGATAGATCTCAGGGTTCCCGTCTCGCGTGGAAACGAAAGCGATGCTCTTGCCATCCGGCGCCCATGCCGGGTGCATGTTGAACTGCGGCCCCGTAATGATCCGTTTCACGTCCTTCCCGTCAGCCTTCATTGTCTGGATGTGCAGGAAGCCGTCGGTACCCGTAAAGGTATAAAACGTGTAGATCAGCCGAGAGCCATCCGGCGACCAATCGGGTTCGATCTGCGGAGGCTTTTCCGGCCGGGCATCGGTGATCTGTTTGAATGCAGTGCCGTCAGGATGGATCGTACAGATACTGAACTCGTCCGCATAGTGCCGCACGAATGCAATGGATTGCCCGTCCGGAGACCAGACCGGCTGTTGTTTGAAGAATCCATCCTTTGTGATCCGTTGTGGAGCCTTAACGTTCATTGGATTGTATCATCGGGCCAGTCGTCATCCTCGTAGTCGAGATGCCATAGCGCCCCGACATTGCTGAATGACAGCCCACTAGGGTATGAGCGCCTAGTCGTACGACGCGAGCAAACCAGACATCTATTCGCCTGCCAGTCGCCGCTTCCAGTACGTAGTACGATAAATCGTTTGCATCCGCTGTCAGTAGAGCGGCAATATCCAATTGTGACGGCTCCGTTGATCAGATTAGTTCCTCAATCACACTTCCCTCGGGCGCGATCTCGAGCGCCAGAAGCTCCGTGCGTGCAATCCCCAGCCGATCGAAGATCGTCAAACAAACGTCGGCCGGCGTGACCGGCCGCACGGCCGGATATTCCCCACGCGAATCGGATGCCCCCACCGCCTGGCCTCCGCGGATTCCGCCGCCGGCCATCAGCGCCGTGTAGCACTGGTTCCAATGGTCGCGGCCGGCTTTTTCGTTGATTTTGGGCGTTCGCCCAAACTCTCCCATAGCCACGACCAGCGTGTCTTCCAGCAGCCCTCGCTGGCGCAGGTCATCGAGAAGCGCGGAAAGGGTCTGGTCCAGCATCCAGAGATGCCGGTTCTGAATCACTTCGAAGTTGCGATAGTGCATGTCCCAACCGCCGTCGCCCCAGTCCTCCTCGGCCTCCACGTGGCTCGACCAATTCACCTGAACGAACGGCACCCCCGCTTCCACCAGCCGGCGCGCCATAAGAGTGGATTGCCCGAAGCGATGCCGCCCGTAACGGTCGCGAATCGCCGTTGTTTCCTTTTCCAGATCGAACACGGCCTTTGCGGCGGGAGAGGTGATAAGTGAGAATGCCTGGTCGTAGACCGCGCTCTGCGCCTGGATCTCCTTGGAGACGGACAGGTGCTTTTGCGCCTGCTCAACGGTTTGCAGGAACATCCGTCGCCGGTCCAATCTGGCGCGCGTCACGTCTTCCGGCGGAGTGAGGTCATGGATCTGCACGCCCGTAACCGGGTCGTACTCGATACGGAAAGGATCGTATGAGGAGCCGATGATCCCACCGCCTTCGCCTTGAATGGGCCGGTGGCCCTGGTGGAGCGCCTTCCCGATGGCGACGAAGCTCGAGAGCGGTGGATGGTAACCCTTGATCCGCGCAACAGCCGACCCCATATTCGGCAATACGCGCCCCGCTACGGCGGCCTTGCCGGTCAGGCCAATGGTGCCGGCGATGCCGTGGTCGTTCGTCTCGTGGTGGATCGAGCGGAGCAGCGCATATTGATCGGCCTGCTTTGCGAGACTTGGAAGCAGCTCGCAGATCTGGATGCCGGGGACATTCGTTGAGATCGCGCGGAAAGGCCCCCGATATTCCGAGGGAGCTTCCGGCTTGGGGTCGAAGGTGTCCAGATGGCTCGGCCCGCCCCAGAGCCAGAGTAAAATTACTGACTTTTGCCGCTTTCCTGCGGTTTTGCCGGCTTGTTGCGCCTGCAAGAGCTGCGGCATGCTAAGCCCCATCGCGCCAAGGAACCCCACCTGCAAGAAACCTCGCCGTGAAATTCCCTGGCAAACGCGCTGCTGGTTATCGCCGATCGTCCACATTCGGTTCGCACTCCCAATAACGGATTCGTCACATGCCGTCCCGAGTCCTACTATAACACCATTTCACCAACTTCCGCCTGGGGTTTGGGACAAAATGCTACAGCCCCGCTGCTGCCTGATGGCGCTGGCGAGGCTGGTTGGGGGCTGGATTTTCCCGAGATCCTAATTACTTCATTGTATCATGCAGCCTTCGGCAGTACCTGCTCTTCAGGAATAGTCGACCGGCCGTTTCCCGCGAGTTGCCCAAGCTTGCGCACTGACTTGTCGCGGTACATCTGTGCATCGGCAGTGGAAATCAGGGTCGCGCAGTCTTGCCCGTCATGCGGGAAGCAGGCGATCCCGATGCTCAGTCCAAGATGGATGTGGCCCAGCTTGGCATAGTGAAGTTTCGGATCGTAGGTTTCGACCTCTTTCTTCAGCCGTGCCGCCATCATCTCCGCATCCGCTCGAGTCGCCCCTTCGAGGACAACGACAAACTCATCCCCTCCATAGCGGGCAAGGACATCGCGCTCGCGCATGATTGAGGAAAATAGTCCGGCCAGTTCTTTGAGCACTTCGTCGCCCTTTTGGTGGCCAAAGTTATCGTTGATCGGCTTGAAGCTGTCAAGATCGAGACAAAGCAGCGCGAAAGCATCATCGGATCGGCGCGGCAGCATTGAAGTGGTGCCTTCCGCATCGTCCGACGAGCTTTGAATCGCGTGACGCGCTGCGGCCGTGCACCTTCGGTCGACGCAATCCGTCAGGTATCGTACGTTATACAGTCCTGTTAGCGAATCCGTGAGGGCGTGGCTCCGGGTCCGGTCGAACAGCATTCCGTTGTATAGCGCCAACGCAGCCCGTTCTCCGATCGTCTCCATGAGGTGCTGATCGTGCAGGCTAAAAGCTTGAGGCTCTGAATTGTACAGGTTTATGGTCCCGAGAATCTCGCCCTGGTGCCTTATGGGAACGATCAAGGCTGTCTGAAGGTCGGTCCATATTTCAGTTTGCGAGCTATTCAGTAATAGATCGTCCGGGTCGTACTCACCGAGATAGGTAGCGGCATCATTGGCCATTTTGATCGATAGGCTGCCCGGATTGAGCGTCTTACAACCTGAAAAGAATTCCTGATTGAGTCCATATACCGCCCGTGCTTTAAGACGATCTCCTTCCGCCTCGCGCAGCATGAATACACAGCCTGATCCCGGGAAGATCGCCCCGATCTTACGCGCGAGAATCTCCAATGTTTCCTGCAGCCCCATGCTCGAAGAAAGGCTCTCCACAACCTCGTAGAGCGCCCACAACTCAGAGGACGCGCGCTGAATTGCGCGAGCAGCTTCATCGGCCTTCGAGATCACGGAGCGAGGCGCCGGCTTCAGCACGACGAGCGGCCCCTGGCCTTCCTTGCTCATTTCGTAGACCACATTATCGATGACTTTTAGGAACGCCTCGACGATCTTCGGGTCGAAATGGGTGCCGGAGTCCTTCTTGATTGTTGCGATCGCCTTTTCGTGCGGCCAGGCCGAACGATACGATCGGCTCGATGTGAGAGCGTCATAGACGTCGGCAACGGCGAGGATCCGCGCGGTCAAGGGGATGTCTTCGCCCTTCAGTCCTTCGGGATATCCCGTGCCGTCCCACTTCTCATGGTGGTACTTTACAACCGGCAGCACCGGCCAGGGGAACTCCACCGGGTCGAGAATCGCTGCCCCGATTTCCGGGTGCTGCTTGATCTTTGCAAACTCCTCGTCCGTCAGCCGGCCTGGCTTCAGAAGGACGTACTCGGGAACCCCGAGCTTCCCAATATCATGAAGAAGCGCGCCGGTCGTGAGGCCCTCCATATCGACGCCGGACAAGCCCATCACTTCACCGGTCGCGACCGCATATCTTTGAACCCGCAAAATGTGTTGATGGGTGTACTGGTCCTTGGCATCGATCGCGAGTGCAAGGCTTTTGATTGTAGCCAGGTAGAGATCTGCCAGTTGCGCGCGACTGTCCTGCAGTTCCTCGATGTGCTGCTGCTTCTCTTCTGCCCGGGCGGTGTACACCGCGTAGGATTGGTATGTCAGATACGCAACGGGAGAGCCGAACATCAGCGCGGTAGCGACGTGTTCCCGGAAGATCAATAGTGCGAGAGCGGCAACGCTTGCGCCCGCAAAATAGCTGGGCCCCGTCCACATGAATGTGGTTGACCAGACCTTGAATGGACTCTGCCCGGAGCACAGAGCGATAATGACCGCTACGCACCCCGTATTGAGGACGAAGTAGGTTAGACTGGAAGAAACCAGTCCTTCGAATGAAGTCACAGGGTCAAGGCGAAGCGAGCCGTGGTTGAGCCAAAGGAAAACCAGGCCGGCCGCGCAGCTTTCAATGGCGCTGAGCGCCACGTTGAACATCAATTGATACAGAGGCTGGCGCTTTGGATAAATGCATCCGATGAGGCAGCTAAACGTTCCGACCACCAGGCCCCCGGCTGGGCCAAGACGGAGCATCGCCGCAAAAGTCACGACGAAGCCCAGCGACATGGAGCCCTCTTCCTGCGACCACTTTCGCCGGATTAGAGGAACCTTCTTGCTGCCGGCAGCCGCTCCGAGGACCATGAGCAGCGCCAGCTCCCACTTCCTTGAGACGGCGTCAGGCGGCATGAATCGCGAAGCCACAGCGGCTGCGATTACACTGCTGGAATATATTGCCGCAAGATAGATCCGCGCACTGAGTGGAAGATTGCGCAAAGGAACTCCTCCCGAAGCCGACAGATTTCGGGCATTCCAATAATTCTTCCACGCTTTGAAGAGAGATTCTCAACAAATCCGATTATGCCCGTTAGCGGGCTGTGACGTACGGAAAGGGGGCGGGCCAAGCGGCCCGCCCCGGAATCCCCAACTGCCTATTTCCCCAACGACCCAATCACCCA
>JBGPOG010000110.1:0-10001 GCA_041487935.1 Chthonomonadia bacterium
GCGCGGCCGATCAGCGTTTTACACGAATTGTGAACACTTACGAACCGGTTGTCACTCAATCAATTGACGCCAGACAATTGCAATTACCTTTTCGTCGCGGACGAGAGGCTGGTCGCGCCGAACCGTTGTGTAATTAAGTTCAACCGGGGTTCGGCGCATCAGCACGCGGATTCCGCACTCCACATTCAACTTCGCGGGTGTTTGGCCGTGCCACTCCTCGCCCGCATCGCGGTGGAGCACGATGAACAGGCGGTCGTCCAGGATGAAAGCGCTCCGCACGTCCGGATACAGGACTGCCGCCGCAAAGGTTGGCGCTCCGATTGAGAAGGCGCCCATGGCCGCATCGATGTGTAGGGCCGTCTTAACCTTTGCAGCAAAATCGGAATCGAACAGCCGAACGACGGTGCGGACGGATTCATTCATCGAGCGCGTTTCGAGCGCCACGCCAAGATTTGCGGCATCGTCCCCGGTCACGGCAATTACCGCCCTCGCCCTGGCTGCGCCGGCTTTGGCAAGCGTCTCACGCATCCGGCCATCGCCGATGATGACCGGAGTCTGCCCCCGCACGGCCTCGACCAGATCGCCCTGCGGATTCTTATCGATCGCTACGGCGCGAGCGCCGACCAGGCGGAGTTTCTCCACGATGCGGAATCCCACCGTTCCCAGGCCCACCACCACGAAGTGTCCGTCGTGTGGGATGCGCTGTCGCCCCACGAGTTGAAGAAACCGAGAGGTTACGATGAAATCTGTGATAATCGAGAACAACGTCGCCATTGTCGCGGAACCGAGCAGCATGACCAGGCACGCGTAGAGCTTGAGAGCGGTAGGCGCCGCTCGGGGGCTGATGTCGCCGTAGCCGGTTGTGGTCACAGTCGCAACAATGAAGTAGATCGCGTCTGTGAACGAGAGCTTCATTCCATAGTGGAACACGAAAACGCTGAATACGATCAGCAGGTTCAACGCCAGGAACACAGCGCGGAGGGGAAGAGGGGTCGAGTCCCAGATCTGGCGGATGAAACGGAACCAGTGACCGGGCAGAAAAACATGGCTCAACAGTTCCAATATTTCACCTCTTGAACCGGCGCCCGCCGCAATGTCGTCGTAACCACCCGCGACCCCTTCCCAGTCCGTTCGCTCGGCCAATACCGCTGCCCGGTCATTTATTGCACAGGGCGCTTCGTCGATCTCGGAATCCTGCCATTCTTCGTCTGCTCGACGCCGCGCGATGGTTGCGATCCGGTGGTGATTCGCTAACTCGTTCAAGCTGGATGGCTGTGCGAGCCGCTCGTCGAGTTTCAGACTTCCGACGACATAGAGGCGCGACTCCAGGCGAAAGGACGCAATAACGCGTTCGCCGAGGGCGGCTGCTGCGAAAGTGGGCGCCGCAAGGGCCGACATCGCCAGGGCACGGCGGATATCGAATGCCTTTTCGAGTTGTTCCGCAAGCGTCTGGTCGAATATGCGGATGACAATCGGGAGGTCCGGACAGAGTCGCTTAGCATCGAGTGCGACCTCGGTATTGACGAGGTCGTTGTCCGTCGTCACGATCAGGCCGCGAGCGCCGGCAAGTCCCGCTTCGACGAGCAGCGCTTCGTCACGCGCATCTCCGATCAAGACCTGGCAGCCGCGCTCGCGAGCCGCCCGGAGCCACTCCTCTCGCGCAGGCTGGGTAACGATGGTGACCTTCTCGCCAAGCCGCCACAGAATCTCGATCACCCGATAACCCACCCGCCCCATCCCGCAAACGATATAATGACCTTCCACATGCTCCCCCTTAACAATCGTTGATCATCGAACGATCAGCCGCGAGGCTTAGTTTCGCAATATGAACGGACGAGTCCTATCGTTCTCCTCAGTGTAAGAGGATTGTTGCCTATGGAACTCGAAAGCGCCCATGGCAGAAACGCCGCTAGTTATTGCCTCGTAGTGACATGGGGAATCGTCTCAATGTGCCAATGAGCCGCCCCAGGATAAACATGCTTCGTTTTGAAAACGTTCCTTCGGAAGAGATGCCCGA
Source organism: Chthonomonadia bacterium (assembly GCA_041487935.1). Lineage (GTDB taxonomy): Bacteria > Armatimonadota > Chthonomonadetes > Chthonomonadales > CAJBBX01 > JBGPOG01. The sequence continues at coordinate 2,018 of JBGPOG010000110.1, forward strand.
GGTCGTCCGGATCGCTTCGGAGATGTACGAATCGGATCAGGAAAAGGAGCGCGATCCGACGCAGGAGATCGACGAACATCAATCCGTTGTTGATGCGGTCGAAGAGATTGGAGTGCCGAGAGGATATCTCGAACGGGCGGCGCAAGAGCTGCACAATCGCCGGATTGAGCGAGTGAAACGTACTCGGCGCACACGAATTGGGCTGCTTGCCATAGCCGCCGCAGCAATTGCGTTATGGGGCGGCTGGAGACTAACCCATGTGCCTCCCCCGCAGCCAACAACTATCGAGATTTCGAACACGTCTATGGCACTGGAAGCCAACCCTGGAACAAAGGCCGGCGTCACCTATGAAAATGCCGCCGGCACGCGCGCCGCGGTCGTAAAAGTGACCAAGTTCGCGTTGAGCCAAAACGGAGCGTATATGGCCAACCTAAACACGGCCTCCGGTCCGCGCAATCTTGCAGGATACCGAACGGTTTCCTTCCGAGTTAGAGGTTCAGGGCTGCCCGTTGTGCGGCTGTACCTTGAGGCAGGACCGACCGAAAGATGGAGATCGCAGGCCGTTCCTGTGCCGGGCGGCTTCCAGGAGCGCCGCCTATCCCTCAACGAATTCGACCATCAAACCAGAAGCAACTCGGCCGAACAGTGGAGACGCGTGGGCTACTCCGCGCCAGGCCAGATCGATCGTTTCTCGTTCAAATTAGGCACGTTCGTGAACGATGCAGACGCTCACGGAGAGGTCGCCATCTCGGATTTGAGGGTGGAATGAGTCTTGCGGAAATCGAAGCCCTCTACCAGGAGTCGGCGTTTAACCGCTACGCGGAGTTAGATACGGCCAATCCTTTCGGTCTCGAGACGATATACTACTCACGGTTAGGCACGAAGGTCGAATGCTCCGGTAACCTTCGCGAGCTTGCCAGTAAACAACCCAAAGCAGGGCAGTTGGATGCCGCGGCGATATACGGCTATCTCTGTTTTTCCTATGTGCCGGCGCCGAGCACGATCTACTCAGAAGTCCGGGCAGTGCCGGCCGGATCGAGGTTCTCGGTATCCGTAACGGATATTCGGCTCGAACCCACAGTTCCCTGGCGGGAGACGGACCCGCTTGCGCTAGACGAGACCATCGCCGTAGCCGAGCTGGAGCGACTTCTTCGGTCTGCTCTTGCCCGGAATGTCAGCGATCACGACGCGGTCGGAGTCTATCTGTCTGGGGGATTGGACAGCAGCTTGATCGCCGCGCTGCTGCTCGAAGCCGGAATAAAGCCGAAGCTCTTTACTTTGGATTTCGGCACACCGTGGGATGAAGAGCTGTCGTACGCTCGGTGTGTTGCCGAACATCTTAACCTGCCGCTGGTTGTAGTTCCCGCAGGGGCGAAGCAGGTGCGTTCGGCAGTCGAGCCAGCTATCGCGGCCATGAACCAACCCTTCGGAGACGCTGTCACCGTGCCGCTCTATTTACTCGGCAAAGCTGCGGCACAAGAGGTGTCGGTAGTTTTCAACGGGGAAGGCGGCGACCAGCTTTTCGGCGGATGGATCAACAAGCCGATGATCGCTGCCGAGATATTCTCGGGTAAATCGTACGATCGCGAGCGAGGATACCTGGAGACATTCCACCGCTTCTTTGGCTTGGAGCGTCTGCTCTTCACTCAATCGACATTAGGGTGGTTCTCCAAGATCGATCCCGGAGAGTGGATACGTCCGCCTCTGGTCGCGGATGGGTTCCCGAGCCTGCTTCACCGATTGCGGGCTGCGAACCTGATGCACAAGGGCGCCCAGAACATCGTTCCAAGGATGCGGCAGCTTGCGGAGTGCCATGGACTTCAGGTACGCGCGCCGTTTTTCGACGCGGGGCTTGCCGCATGGACCTTCAGTCTGTCTCCGGAGTGGTTCCTCAGTGGTTCTTGCGAGAAATACCTGCTCAAGCGGGTGGCCGAGCGATATCTGCCGGAGAAGGTCGTTTGGCGCGAAAAGCGTGGAATGGGGGTTCCCGTTCTGGATTGGTGCCTCGGCCCGTTGAAGCGGGAGGTGAGGCGCCGGCTCAACCCGAAACGGATCAAGGCCGACGGGTGGTTCGATCCAGCCTTCGTTGCGAGCCTCTGTAAGGGTGAGGACGTTTTCGAGGACTTCAGGCGTCGCAGACTCGGCGAAAAGCTTTGGGCGCTCTACACGCTGCACACCTGGATGGATCTGCACGGAATGAGCCTACGGGCAGCATCGTTTTGAATCAAGTGCAACACCTAATGGCCCGCAGTCGACGAGTAGGGGTGAAGCATTCGGACGATCAGTTTGCAAGTTCGATGTTAGATTTGCGCCCGAATGCTTCACCCCTTCCCATGGGAAAACGAATTCTCACGAACCGTGAGCTCTTACTGGGAAACACTCAGGGAGGAATGGAGCCGATTGGATGAAATGCATCTATTGCAGCGCCGATTCGAAACTCAAGGTTCGGTCCGGCAACGGCGGGAAATGCGGATATTGCAATCACCCGTTCGCTTTCGAGCCGACCAGGGACGCGAACCGGATCACCGACGGCGCGATTCAATCGCTGATTAAAGCGGTTTCCGGCAAAGGCGAGGCGTTCTTTACCGATCGGCAGTTGTGGTACGAGTTCAACCGCCGGCTGCTGAGGAAATCCTTCTGGCGCGCTCCATGGGGACTGTTCGCAGGGGTCTGCGTACCGTCAGGCGTGGTATTCGGGATTCTCGCCACGCCGGTTGCAGGACCGATCGCGGCACTGGGAGCGGTATTCATTTCTATTGGCGGAGTTGCCACGGGCGCGGTAATGAGTAACCGTATTCGTAAGCGGTCGCCGGGCTTCATCAAATTGCCCTTTGCCGATTTCCAGAAGCAATATCTCCACCGATGGATCGATGTCCACGGCCCAATCGACAAGCTGCTTCGCCCGGATTCTGCGGTGCAGACTGGGCGTTCAGAAGCTCTGCCTCCAGACATCAAACTGTATAGCTTCGACCGGGCGCTTGTCACCGACAGCAGCGAGATAGCCCAGATGCTGATTGCAAACCGATTCCACTTTGAGAACAACTGCGCTATCTTGAGCCAGCAGGGATACCCGCACGAAATCCGCGAAACCGTGATGGACATGCTTCGCCGGAATCCCCAACTTAGGGTCTTCGCACTTCACGATGCGTCGGCGCCTGGCTGCAGTCTGCCGGCAAAGCTTCGTGAGGCGGATTGGTTCCCTGAAACGACGGTTCGAATTATCGATCTGGGTCTCCGCCCGGCGCACGTTTGGAAATCGGGGATGATTCTGCTCCAAGCCGCTCCTGCTAACCTTGATCCGCACGTCCGGGCGACACTTTCAGTCGAAGAAGCAGCCTGGCTCGAACAAGGGCACACGGCAGAGCTTGCGGGCGTTCGGCCCGCCAGATTGATGCGCGCGATCTATCAGGGTTTCGCCCGCGCGAACCAGGCTATAGGCGGCGCCGGCGATGACGAGGGCGACGTGGTGTTTTTGGGTTACTCCGCCTGGGGATACGATGGCGGCGCGGACGTGGTCGCTGCGGACAGCTTTGGATAGAGTACTGAGCTTTGAGTCATGCAGCCAAATAGGATCTACCCAGCGGCTACAGAAGGTTATCCCGAGTGCTTGCGAAGGCAGGTACCGTGCAGTTCAGCAGCGCGAGGGTTACGCCTTGCGAATTACGCGGGATGACCGGCTCGCAATCGCTGACTGTGCAGTATCCCGAGTGCCTGCGGAGGCAGGCAAAGTGCAGTACTGGAGCGCGAGGGTTAAGCCTCGTGAATTACGCGGGATGACCGGTTCGCAATCGCTGACTGTGCAGTATCCCGAGTGCCTGCGAAGGCAGGCAAAGTGCAGTACTGGAGCGCGAGGGTTAAGCCTCGTGAATTACGCGGGATGACCGGTTCGCAATCGCTGACTCTGTAGTATCCCGAGTGCCTGCGAAGGCAGGCGCCGTGCAGTTCAGCAGCGCGAGGGTTACGCCTTGCGACACTCGCGGCCGATGAAATATATTTGCATATTCAATAATGTTCACCAAACCGGCCAAATCTAAATCTTCGTATCCAACATCGCTTCTCGGCGTCTTCGGTGTCGAAGACCCAGGCAGCGCCCTGAGCAAAGCCGGGATTGAGCCAACCTGGAGCAATGGATGCGTCGCATTCGGCGGCGCGCCCGTCTGGTCCAGCGAATCAGGAGACGTGATTGTCTCCGGCGAGGCCATCCTGGACAATGCGGACGAGCTTCGGCAAAGGCTCGAGCGCCCGCAGTCGACAGACGGCGAGCTTCTCACAGAGATCTACGAGTGCCACGGGCCGAAAGCCGGCCTCCACGCGCTGGGTATGTATGCTGTCGCGATATGGGATAAGCACCGGAGTAAGCTCATTCTGTTGAGAGACGGCGTCGGCGCCCGAACTATTTACTTCGCGCGCGTCGGCGGCGGAATCCGGTTTTCCACGCGACTTCGAACGCTCCGGCAAGTCCCCGGCATTTCATGCGATCTCTCACTTCCCGCGCTTCGCAATTATCTCTCTTGCGCATTCGTGCCCGGAGAACAGACGCTCTGGAGAGATATTCAGGAAGTCCGCCCAGGCACGGTCGTTGAGCTACCGGAAGGCCGGGTCGTCTCGTACTGGGAGCCGGTGGAAACCGTCTGGGACGAGGCAAGCGAACAATCAATCGACGTTCATGCGACACGCCTCAGAGGGTTCTTGGAAGAAGCCGTTCAGGTTTGCCTGCCCAAATCCGGCCCGGTTGGCGTGTTTCTCTCAGGAGGCCTGGACAGCAGCGTTGTGACCGCGATTGCTGCAAAGCAGGCGGCGGGACCGCTCCACACCTTCGCGATCCACTTTGGACGGGAGTTTCCAAACGAGCTGGAGTTCTCCAGCTTGGTTGCCGAACACTACAAGACCCGCCACCATATCATCGAGCTTCCGGCTCGCGTGATTCGAGACACGATGTTGGAGACAATGGCAGCCCTCGATGATCCGATAGGCGATCCGCTGACCACTCCGAACCTGATATTGGGCCGTGCGGCTGCGCGGGAAACAGGCGTGATTCTGAATGGAGAAGGTGGAGACCCCTGCTTCGGCGGCCCGAAGAATCTGCCGATGCTGCTGCACGAGCTGTATAGCGGCGAGCCGCGCGAGGCCGCGTATTTCCGCTCGTTTCAGAAGTGCTACGACGATCTACCCGGACTGCTCACCCCAGACGTTCATTCCGCTTTAGGCAAGCACCCTCCGCAGGAATCCCTTATCGAGCCCTTCTTGTCGAATGAGCCAACCTCGAGTTATCTTCACCAATTGATGCTGATCAACGTTCGGCTTAAGGGAGCGGATCATATTCTGACTAAGGTGAACAATCTGTCTGCCGCTAACGGAATAGTGGCGCGTTCGCCGCTATTCGATCGTAGGATCGTCGAAGCCGCCTTCGCAATCCCGCCGGAATATAAGCAATCCGGCGCCCTAGAAAAAGCCGTGCTGAAGCGCGCGGCGGCGGATCTCTTGCCCGAAGCGATCTTGAACCGCCCGAAGAGCGGGATGCTCGTTCCGGTGCAGGGATGGTTTAAGAAAGATCTCAGGCGGTATGCGAAGAGCATGATGCTGGGCAAGGATGCGCGGATTCGGCCCTATTTGAACCAATCGACGGTCGCCGAATGGTTGAACTACGAGGGATGCCTGTGGCCCCGCCACGGCGTCAAACTGTGGATGGCGCTGACGTTGGAGGTTTGGTTACGGGCGAACGGGGTTTAAGGCGTAAATGGGATTTGTACCTCTCAAAATCAATACCGGAATTTTGGCCGACCTGGCCGCGGATGATTTCCCGGCGACGGTCTTTGGCTGGAGAAACGACCGTCTGTCTCTTCCCGCCGGCAGCGCGCACTACGGAATTGCATTAGCCGGTACGACCGCAATAAGGTTCGGCCGTCGCTCCTTCACGATTGAAACCGGGATGTTCTTCGTGGTCCCTGGAGAATTCATCGTTGAATCAGACAGTGGGTACGGGCTGATTATATCGAGCAGGGGAAATCGCGGTTTGTTCCAGATTGGCGGGCCGGTGGAGGCCGAGGGCCGTTTGAAGTACATCGATGGCTGCTCGGATACGCTCCTTGTCTGTCCTCCGTGTTTGGGCGAGCCTTGCCTGAACCACCTGCACATCCCGCCGCATACATCCCAAACCGAGCACACGCACCCGTCGGTCCGGATTGGAGCCATCCTGAGGGGGCAAGGCGAGTGCCGCACTCCCGAGGGTAACCTCGAACTGCAGCCTGGGATGGGATGGATTATTCCAAGCGGCAGCCTGCACTCCTTTCATACCAGTGACGAAAGTCTCGATGTCATTGCCTGGCACCCGGACAGCGACTTCGGCCCGACAGACGAGAACCACCCGATGATCAACCGGACGGTCATTTAGTTGAATGACCGATGAGACTATGCCGGGTCAATTGCTTTAGCGATTGGAGATCGGCCAAGCAGCGAATCTAGCTTTTCAAGAACCTCTGCCAGCGCGCCTGGGTCTACCTCTCCAATCACGTTGGTAACGATTGTCCGATCCACGGCCCGAATTTGAAAAACCAAAGCCACGGATTGCTTGGCGAGTCCATCGCCATCGGTCAGTTCTATTTCGACTGTGCCTGCGAATCGTGAAGCGGATCGGGCGCTGGTTAGCGGCGCGACAATGACAAGCGGCAGGCTGCCACCATAATCGTCTTCTTGAAGAACGCTTGCCGGGCGCCGACCCGATTGCTCATGGCCGGGAGCCGACGGCCGTTCGATCCAGCAGACATCTCCCGGCTTCAAGCCGGATTCTCCCGCACTAACTGGTCAATCATACGCCATGCATCCGCACCGGCGCGGTCCCATGCGGCGAATTCGGAGAGCAGATCGCCGGTATCGTCTACGAACGGATAGACTATCTTCACATGCGTCCCTTCCGGTAAGTCCGAATTCGATTCCGGAACAACTACGCCATTCTTAACTACGCCATCGATTACCACGCGTTCAGCAATCATTATTTCCGTCCCGCAGAATAGCAATCCGAATTCATTATACATACTTTACTGAACGTGCTACTTCCCCCGCGTCGTCAAATATGCCGCCAAAGATTCGTAGTACGGCGTGCTCGTCGAGAGAAGTTGGTAGTGGATTCCGCGCGCCTTCGCGCCGGACTGAAGGGCGTCAAGATGTTTCTTCAGCTCAGCTCGGTAGGCCTCGCGGATGGACTCGGGATCCACGTTCAGCATGCCGGGACCTTCGGGATCTGTGAACCGGGCGGCGCCGGCATCCGGCAAAAATAACTCTTCATCGGTGAGCACTTGGAAGAGCAAAATCGCAAAACCGCGGTGCGAGTACATTGCGAGCGCGTTGAACAGGCTGGCCGGGTCTTCCAGAAGGTCGCTCATCACTAGCAGCAGACCACGCCGCTTTGCCAGCGGGAAGAGAGTTCGTAACGAGGCTGAAACATTCGTCGGCCCGGAAGGTTGTGCGCGCTCGAGAGTGGACGTGATCGCCTGTAGATGCTTCAACGTTCCTGCCGGTGGCAGGAAGCCTTGCAGCCGTTCGTCACAGAGCGACAGGCCCGGTCGATCGCCCTGCTGAAGCATGAGGTAGCTCACCGCCGCAGCCAGGTACTTGCAGTATTCGAACTTGGAGACCCCCGCCTCTCCTGCAAACCCCATCGAGGCGCTCTCGTCCAGCAGCAGGTACGCTGACATGTCCGTCTCCTTGCGGAACAACTTTACATAGAGCCGGTCAGTGCGAGCAACCGCCCGCCAGTCCACCGCCCTGATCTCATCTCCAGGCACATACTGCCGGTAGTCGGCAAACTCCGCGCTGAAGTCGTAATACGGTGATCGGTGGCGCCCTGCGTAGAATCCCTCCACCACGATTTTTGCGGCGAAGAGGAGGTTTTTGAATCGGCGGAGTTCTAGAGTCGGAGAGTGGGAGAGGGGGAGAGGGGGAGATGTTCCAAACCCTTCTCGAATGCAGTATGGCGATAGATGCGGTA
>JBGPOG010000111.1:0-9985 GCA_041487935.1 Chthonomonadia bacterium
AAAAGCTGATGCCCGGTACGGGTCCGTATGGACATTGCAGCATGACGGATTTGCGGTATTTTGCGATTACCTCAATTGCCGGTCAATTCACCGGCGGACGCAAGACATCCTTGTTCTTCGGTCGGAATCCGACGACTCCGTACCGCCGGTTCGTACAGCACCCTTCTTAGTACTCGACGCATCTCCCGAAGCACGGAGACCACGTCGGATACGTATTCGAGGACATATCTGCAATACGCAACGTCGAACGTTTCTGCCGGAAACGGCAGGTAATGAGCGTCTCCCTGAACGAATCCCAGGTTTGGGAAGTAACAGTGCGCGACTTCCAACTGCTCGACGGAGTACTCTACGCCGACAATCGAACCGTCCGGCAGGCCCTGTGCGACCTCCGAAGCCAGGATTCCCAGCCCGCTGCCTACTTCCAGGACCCTCTCATGGCCTTGCAATCCCAGGAATTCGATGAATGGCCGGTTGGTCAAACGATTTAAGGATGCAAGGCGATCCCGTTCGGTTTGATGAGTTCCGTGAATGTAACTTAATTCAAATTGAATGATGGCCTCCGTGACCTTGCTCAGAGACCGGGAGTATCCAACAAACAGTTTTCGACTTCGGCCAGCATGTCGCCACTCAACGCTCCACAGTTCAAGCCGCATCTTCCTGTTCGACAAGCACTGCCCCGGTCTCTGAATCCGATTCCGCAAGTAACTCGTCTTCGTCGTCAAAGGGCAAATACATCGTTGTTAGACTTCTTTATCGTAAGATCGACGAGGTCTAGCCGTCCGCACCGCACGTGCAAGAAGGCGGGCAGCCATCTTGTCCGGAGCGCTTCCATGGTTAACGCTTATTTCTTGTAGGCCGGCCGCGGTTTTGTCATCTACGGTAATTGTCATTGTCTTCATTGTTTCATCTCTCTCAAATCACCTGATCGCCCAAAACGCCGCAATACAGAACACCACCAGCGACGCCGGCACCAGCAGTTTCCAGCAAAAGCCCATCATCTGGTCGATGCGGAGCCTTGGCAGAGTCCAGCGGATCGACATCATCAAGGTGATAACGACAACCGTTTTGATGGCAAACCAGAGCGCCGGCGGGAGGATCGCTGGACCCAGCCAGCCGCCAAGGAAGAGAATAACCGCAAATCCGGCGCTGAAGAAGTTGTTTGCGAATTCGGCCAGGAAGAAAAAGGCAAACCGCATTCCCGAATACTCGGTATGGAAGCCGCTCACCAGTTCGGATTCCGCTTCCGGCAGATCGAAAGGAGCGCGGTTTAGCTCGGCAAGGGCACAGACCAGGAAGATCAGGAATCCCGGAATCGCGACCGGCGCCTGTTTGATGATGTTCCACAATCCATCCTGCTGGGTGACGAGCTCCGTCATGGACATCGTGCCCGTCACCGCCACCATCGCCAACACGACGATAACCATCGGGATCTCATAAGACAGCAATTGTGCAACCGCACGAACACCGCCCAGCAGCGAGTACTTGTTGTTCCCACCCCACCCGGCCGACATAATTCCAATGGCGGTTACGGTCGAGACCGCGATTACGTAGAGCGCCGCCAACGGGTAGTCGTAACCCACCCAGGTCAAGCTGAACGGCAGGACCATGAAGGTAAGAATGGTCGGGATAAAGACCAGGAACGGGGCGATCAAGAAGAGCGGGCGATCCGCCTTGGTGGGAATGATATCTTCTTTTGTGAGAAGCTTGACGGCGTCCGCAGCGGTCTGAGCCAGGCCCTTCCAGCCGACGTGCATGGGCCCGAGTCTCACCTGCATCCAGCCCGCGTACTTCCGCTCCCACCAGATCAGCAGCAGAACGTGGATGGCGATAAAGTTGACGACGATGAAGGCCTTTAAGAAGGCGTCGAGTATCGGGTGATTGCCAACGAATCTCAGTGCGGGATCTGCAAACCCCCAGGGCAGCCTGGCAATGCCGGCCATAATGCCGATCACGAGGAGGAGCGCCAGTGATCCTGCCGCAAACTGCCCTGCAGCGCCGGCTCGATTCATTGGGGCTGGTTGTACGCTCAACGATCCACCTCGCCCAGTACCGTGTCCAAGCTCCCTAAAATCGCGATTGCGTCCGCGATCTTGACGCCTTTGAGCATCTCGGGCAAGAGGCTCAGGTGAACGAAGGATGGCGCTCGGATGTGGACCCGGACCGGGTTGGGCGTTCCGTCGCTCACCATAAAGAAGCTCAATTCGCCTCGCGGTGATTCTGTTCGTGAATACGCTTCGCCTGCGGGCGGCTTGAAGACCTTGGGAATCTTCGTCATGATCTCGCTGCCCGGGTTTTCATCGAGCCACTTCAGGCATTGCCCGCAGATACGCACGCTCTGGCGCATCTCCTCGATGCGGACCCGATACCGGGCCATGACATCGCCCTCGGGGAGCACGGGCACGTCGAATTCGAGGCGGTCGTAGACTTCATAAGGAGCGGCGCGGCGGAGGTCGAAGTCGATCCCGGATCCGCGAGCCACCGGCCCCGAGGCGGCATAAGAGATGGCAAGATGGCGGCTGATTACGCCAATTCCTTCGCACCTCGCTCGGAAGATGCGGTTACCGGTAAGGAGGCGGTCGTTATCGCTCAGCGCGGGGTGGAAATCCCGGAAGAACGCGCGCGTTCTGACTCCAAATCCTTCCGGCAGATCCGATGGAACCCCGCCTGCCCTGATCCAGTTATACGTCAGTCGGGCGCCGGTCATAGATTCGAGCAGGTCGAGCACGCGTTCGCGCTCGCGGAACGCATAGAGAAAGACGGTGGTAGCGCCGACGTCCGTTGCGAACGTGCCGAGGAAAACCAGGTGGCTGGCGATACGGTTCAACTCGCACAGAAGCACGCGGATATATTGCGCGCGCTCCGGCACCGCCAGGCCGCCGATCCTCTCGATCGCTTGCGAAATCGCCAGGTTGTTATTGAGCGAGGCGAGGTAGTCCAGGCGATCCGTGAAGGGGACATTCTGCCGGTATGGGCGCACCTCGAACATCTTCTCGAGGCCGCGGTGCAGGTATCCGATCACGGGCCGGCAGGAACGGACGATCTCACCGTCCAGGTCGACGATCAGCCTCAGCACGCCGTGTGTGGACGGGTGCTGCGGCCCCAGGTTGACCGTCATGCCTTTGCTGGTGATTTCGGTGGTGGTGACTGCCATTGCTAATCGATCAGGCGGGAGGCTTCTTGTCTTCTCCCGGCTCGGTCTCTTTCTTGCGCGGATCTCTAATTTCGCTATTGTCAACCGCCGTCGCGCGCTGTCCGACAGGCTTGACGTTTGGAACGAAACGAGCTTCTGAAGGCGGTTGGAACTTGAATGCGTCGTCCGGCGCCGGTTCATCGATGACCACGTCGTCGAAATCTAACGAGAGCACCAGCGTTAAATGCGCGCCCTTGGCTTCTTTCGCCGGCGCCGGGCCATTGAGCGTCACTCGGCGCAATATCAAGTCCCGTTTGTCGAATGCGAGCGAAGCGGTGTTGCCGGCCGGAATTCCCATGCCCCCCCGCATTTCGAGCGAATACGCGGGGTATCCGTTAGGCAGCATCACCGATCTTATAGCGGGCACAACGTTTTTCGAATCGTTCGGGATCGCGCGCCAGTAGTAGAGCAAGTACGCAAGTGAGACATCGCCCGCCGCCCGCCCATTGAACCAATCTCCTGCAGCGCTGGAAGATTTCGGTAAGCTCGTCCAAAGCTTTTCCATGTAGACCTGATTGTCCGAATCGAAGTCCCAGATCTTCGTCCCGTCCGAAACAAACGTGCCGTGGAATTCTCTGCCTAAGTGCTCCGCTGTTACTTCGGCGTAAAATTGATTTGGCTTTGCGGCTCGGAGGCTCGAACTGATGATAGCGATGGGTACTTCCCCGCCCGGTCCGCGAAGACTGATCTTACCGTGCATGTTGTACGAGATGGATTTGAGTGAGCGGTAGCGTCGTTGGATCTGGGAGTCGATGTCCGCCGCATTAGGGCCATGGGACGACTGCTTTTGAGCCAATCCGGCCGGGCTCATGCAGGCGATGCTAACTAAGAGAGTGATTTTTAGCGAATGTTGTCTTGCGAGTTTTCCCATGTGAATTATCTATGCCAATCGAAACACTGACCATCTCTATCTATCGATTTCATCTGCGCGGAGAACTGCGAGTGTAGTGTCTCCGACTCGTCCTTACAATGCGCGTCAAAAACAGATTCTCACAACGGCGGTTCCTAAGAAACCTCACCGTTTAGTGCATGAATGTCAACTTGCAAATTCAAAAACAGATCCCTACGGGATGACGGGGGCTGTGACAGTTTCTTCCACTCAACGCCGCGTTAGGCGCGGTAAAATGCTCGGAGTGACGGTTTCGCGACGTTGTTGTCGTTGTAATGACGTTATTGAGACACTACACTAGAACGCCCCCTTTGAAGGGGACGTGACCACGGGGCGCGGTCCATATCAGCCGCTATTTAGGACTTGCGCCCTACAGATTCCGGAATATACACGGCTCTTCGCGTCCAGGCGCAACTTGCTCTTCGGTAGCGCGCCGGCAATTCTTGGCCTTGTCGCATCCAGCAACGATTGCGCGATCGATCTATGTGACGACCAAATCGCAACCCTACCCCTCGCCGGGATCGGCGAGTGATTTTACCTGAACGTCTCCTGGGCTGATTGTGCCCGCGGAGCTCGTTCCGCTGATGGTGACGCTGACGTCAGCGGAAACCTGTGAGGTCGTCGCGGTAAACGACTGGGTCGTCTGGCCTGCCGGCACAGTTACGGACGACGGAACCGTAACGGCCGAATTGTTGCTGCTCAGGTTTACGACTGTTCCCCCGGCCGGCGCCGGCGAATTGAGGTTGGCAGCGCATGGCGAAGGGTTCCCGCCATCTACGGGCGACGTGGTTGCAATAGTTCCGATTGGCATGGTTGGCGGCATTTTTTGTCCTCCGATTCCAGTTGCAATTGATTGGCGGCTTCTTATTGGTCTTCAATACTGCGAATCGACATTCCTGCGCTTCCGGAAAGTCCGGCAGTGTGAAATATGTCACACTTCGCGGCATGGAGAACTGAAAACAATCATGAATGAGCGATAGGATCGATCGCTGCTATCATCAGTTGTTCAACCGGCATGTCGTGTCCCCGGCTATAGGCCGCATCGAACGCCGAGTCTCCAAGCTGAATGCGGACGACAGCCATGGATCGATCGTGATCTACGTTCATGCTGCCAAGTCTCTCGTCGCAAGCTGCCCTCAGGGCATTGGCGGCGCCGAATAGGCAGGCAGACACCTCCGGATTGCCGAGCGCCGCGAAGACCTGTGCCTGACCCGAAATGGCTGAGGCGAGATAGCGGCGATCGCCGGCTTGCATGCAGCGCTGCACGGCGCAGGAGTAAAGTTGCCGCGCTTCGTCCAACATGCTTCTTGCTCTGGCGACGTCTGCAAGGCCAACTGTGGCTGCGGCCGCACCTCTGCGGTCGCCTACTTCCTTAAACAGCGTTAGACTTTCCGAAAGATAGTTAGACGCTTCATCGAGATCATGAAGGTGATAGGCGGAATCGCCGAGATTGTAGAGAGTGGAAGCAATGCCGATCTTATCGTCGATATCGCGAAAAATCTCCAATCCTTCGGCGTTAAGTTGGCTGGCCCCCTCATAGTCGCCCCGGCATTTAGCAATGTCTCCCAAATTGTTCAGGCTGATCGCAACTCCTTGAAGATCACCAAATTCCCGCCTGATCCCCATACTCCTGGTGTAGAGAGAATCGGCCAGATCGAGGTCGTTCATGAACCGAGCTGCCATTCCTTGATTGCTCAAGCACATAGCGATTCCTGAACGATCGCCCATTCCCTCGCGAATCGTCAGGCTTTCTTCCAGCAACGCCTTTGCAGCTACGCATTGTCCGCGATCGATGGCGAGTAGTGCAAGGTTGTTTAGGGCGTCGGCAAGCCCTTTTTGATTCCCGGCTGAACGCCACAAGTCCAAACTTCGCGTCAAATGGTCTTCTGCAGTGCGATAATCACGCTGTCCGCGCGCGAGGGTACCGGCCCGGCTCAATGCCTTCGCGATCACGCCGCGCGATGCGCCAGCCGGGGCCGAGGCAATCAACTGCTCCAGCCGCGCGCGTCCTTCGCCGTAGCGCCCTTGCATGTACCATCCGAATGCGGCGGCGCTTGCGATCCGAAGGCCCGTTTCGATGAATTCGTCCGAGTCGGCGCAATAATCGAGCGCCGTACGGATATTATCGTGCTCTTCGGTGAGTCTTTTCAGCCACCGAGCCTGATCCGCACCCCGCAGATTGTTTTCGGCCTCCTCCGAAAACGCAAGCACGAATTCGACAAGCCGTCGAGTAATCGCGCGCGTCTCCTGGCTTTCGTCGAGCTTTTCCCTGGCGTATTGCCGTACGGTTTCGAGCAAACAATACCTTCGCTCCACGGCGGATTCATCGACGTTCAGCATCGACTTCTGAATGAGCTGCGCCATCAGATCGAGCACGCCCGCCATTGGCAGCTTCGCATCGGAGCAAACCTTTTCCGCGGTTTCCATCGTGCATCCGCCTGCAAACACGGATAAGCGGCAGAACAGCGCGCGCTCATCTTCCGAGAGTAGATCGAAGCTCCAATCTATGGAAGCTCTCAGCGTCTGGTGGCGCGGCATATCGACCTGTGATCCTTTGCGGAGCAGGGAGAAACAGTTATCCAGGCGTAGTGCAATCTGTCCGGGCGTGAGCGCGCGGACCCTTGCCGCTGCAAGCTCGATCGCGAGAGGGATGCCGTCGAGCCTTCTGCAAATCTCCGCGATGCGACCCGTGTTTGCGGGCGTTACCTTAAATGTTGACGATGCGCTTGTTGCGCGGGATATGAATAACTGCACGGCTTCAGATTGTGAAACCTCGATCTGGTCCGGCTCTGAGGCAGCCGTTGCGCCGCCGTCCAGGCGAAGTGAAGGCACCCGCCACGTCGTTTCCCCAGAGATTCCCAGGGCCTCTCGGCTGGTGGCAAGAATTCGGAGGCTGCGCGTGCCTCGAAGCAACGCGTCGGCGACGCGCGCACAGGCCGAGACAAGGTGCTCGCAGTTGTCGAGAACGATCAGAAGAGAGCTTTCGCGCAGGCGATCGATGATTGTGAACCGTGGATCGCGCGTGGGCTCTTCGCGCAACTGCAGCGCCGCGCAGATGGCATTCGGAAGGAGGTTCGCGTCGGAAAGAGTCGCCAATTCGACCATCCAGACGCCGTCCGGGAAGGCCGGTCCCAGCCTAGACGCCACTTGCACGGCCAACCTCGTCTTCCCGCATCCGCCCGTTCCGGTAAGCGTCAGCAAACGGCACGCCGGGATCAGTCTTTCGATTTCGCTAATCTCCCGCGAGCGGCCCACAAAGTTCGTAAGCTGGGTTGGCAGATTATGCCGAAAGCGCGCGATGGAGCGCAGGGGCGGGAAGTCGGAGCGCAAGTCGTCATGCACCAATTGGAAGATGCGCTCTTCGTTCTGTAGGTCTTTCACGCGGTGCAGCCCAAGATCGCGCACGCCGGCGCCGGACGGCATGTGCGCGCCGAGCAGTTCCACCGTGGTCGACGATACTAGAATCTGTCCACCGTGAGCGGCGTCCAGAAGTCTAGCGATCCGGTTGAGTGCAGGACCGAAGTAGTCTCCTTCTCGCCGTTCGGCCAGACCGCTCAGCAAAGCGACGCGAACCCTGAGTTCGCAGCGATCCGGCCAGGGCTCGTTTCGAATCTTGCGCTGCGCCGTGAGTGCGGCGGTCACGGCATCTGATGCAGGTTCGAATTCCGCGCAAACTCCATCTCCCAGCCGCTTAAATATCCGGCCTCGGTTCGCGCGTATGGCGCCCAGCAGTATCTCATCGTGGCGAGCCAGGGATTTGCGCATCGCATCGGGATGATAATCCCAAAGACGGGCGCTTCCCTCGATATCCGTGAATAGAAAAGTAACCATTACAGTCTATTATTATTCACCTCGCCCCCAAATTCCCCCATAGATGACAATGCCCGGCGCCAGTCACTTGACAATGACACCGGACACAGAGCGCACAGGCCTCAGAGCGGATTCGAACCGCTGACCTTCGCTTTACAAGAGCGTTGCTCTTCCAACTGAGCTACTGAGGCGAAAGCAAATCAATTATAGCACTTCCGCGAGAGCGGCCGGCGCCATCAAACATGCTCATTCACGCGGCAGGAGGCCGCCGATCTTCCGCTTGACTCGCTGCAAAGCGTTGTCGATGCACTTTGTGCGGCAGTGGAGCTCGCGCGACATTTCCCGATAGGATTTACCTTGGAGATAGAAGTGCAGGACGCTCGATTCGAGATCCGACAGCGATTGTTCGACTTTGGCATGAAGGGCGCGTTTCTCCTTCAGATCGATCAGCCAACGGGCCGGATCCACCACACGGTCATCCGCGATGCAGTCCAGAAGATTGCCTTCGGTATCCGAATCCATGACCGGGTAGTGGAGCGAAACGTATCCATTCAGTGGCGAGTGCTTCTGCCGCGTCGCAGTTTTGACGGCGGTGATGATCTGGCGTGTCACACAAAGCTCAGCGAACGCTCGGAACCGCGCGAGGCGGTCGTCCCGAAAATCGCGAATAGCCTTGTAGAGACCGATCATGCCTTCCTGGACCACGTCTTCGTGATCGGCTCCGGCCAGAAAGTATGTGCGCGCTTTGCTTTCAACCAGATGGCGATACTTGGCCATTAGGTATTCCGTGGCCCGATCGTGGCCGGTTCGCGCAAAAACGACTACTTCCTCATCCCGCATGTAGTTGAACCGTAACGACAACGACGTGTCCTGGCAGATCGTTTGCATGGATTGAACCTCCCTACGGCGCTGTTTCGGGACTGTCTGGATATTGGACTATGAGGGACCGATGGCTCGTGTGCGGCAAGGCACACGCAACCAGCAAAGTTACTATAAACAATGGTGCACCTCTTGTCAATAGGTTGCGGATTCAATTTGGCTGTTAGGCGCGGAAATCTGCAGATTCGGCAACGGAATCGTCCGTTCAGAGCAGGATTCGGCCGCCTAATCGGCGAACGCGGTGGGGAATACGCTTGCTCCCATGCTTTTCCGTTAGATAGGATATATGGGACCTACCGGACCTGTGCGATGATGGAACCCAACTGCGCGGATATCGTGATTATTGGAGGCGGTGTGATGGGTGTGAGCATTGCCCACCACCTGGCGAATGCCGGCGCCGGCACGGTTCTTCTTTTGGAGAAGCGGTTTATCGGTGCGGGTTCTTCCGGCAAATCGGGCGCAATCATCCGCCAGCATTACTCCACGAAGCTTCTCGTTGAGATGGCACGTGCGGGCGTGACTACTTTTTCTGATTTCAATTCCGTCTCAGCCAATGGATCCGGATGGATCGGCTCAGGTTGCTTGGTGGTCGCCGACTCAAGCGATCGGAAGGCTGCAGAGGGCAACGTTAAGTTGATGCGGCAAGCTGGGGCTGTCGCGGACGTTTGCAGCGGGGATTCGCTTCAGAACCTGGCGCCGCAGGCGCATTTCGGTGATTCGGAGATCGGCGCTTGGGAGCCGGAAGCCGGCTGCGTCGATCCGGCGATGGTGCTGCACGGATATGCGGCGGGCGCGGAGCGGCTTGGCGCTCATATTCTGCCTGGCGTGGAGGTGCTGGACGTAGCGATCGATCGCGGCCGCGTTGCCGGCGTCTCCACGCGCGGAGGGAGAATTGAGACGCGGACGGTCGTCCTGTGCGCCGGTCCGTGGGCTCGCCGGTTGGCCGCCAGGGCGGGACTAGAATTGCCCCTGACTGTTGTTCGGCCCCAGGTTGCATTCTTCCGCCGACCGTGCGATTTCGGGTCGCCGCTGCACCCCGTCATAGCGGATCTCAGCGGAGCGTTCTACTGCCGGCCGGATACAGGCGAGCGCACACTGGTCGGAGCTTTGGATATTTCACAGGATGAAGTGATCCACGACCCGGACGATTACGAACAGAGTGCGTCCAGCGAGTTTATTGGTTGGACCCGCAAGGCAATATCGGGCAGAATCCCGGC
>JBGPOG010000112.1:0-9982 GCA_041487935.1 Chthonomonadia bacterium
GGCAGCCGCCCTGGCGGCCATCAGTCGCGCCCGCCGGGACCTGCCGCCTCGGGATACGAGCTTTGTGCGTTTTGGCGCGGCCCGGGCGGCCTGCTTGACCCTCTGGATCGGCTTTGGAGTTGGACTCGGGTTAAGCGCACTGTTCAGGCGCACAAACCAGGATAAGCGGTGGAGGTTCGTCAGCTCATTGGGCCACTGGAAGAGACTGCCGGTGTTGTATGCGAGTGTTGCAGTCAGCGGGGCCGCCTTAATGTGGCCTTGTAAGAAAGCAGCGGCGCCCAGGCCGAATAGCCCCCACACAGTCGGATCGATGTGCGAATCGAAGTCGGCCAAGGCCTCGGGGCTCTTAGCTATCTGGTAACCAAACAAGAGAACCGCGTCGAGATCCTGTAGGGCGGCATACGCGGCCATCTCCGGAATTGCGATTGCGCGATAGCGGTTCGGCCAGACGGTGGCCCATTCGCGCACCACCACGGGCTTGTTTTCCCAGCGCAGTGCGGCGAGCCACGGGGCGATCTGATTGGTCGAGCTGTTTCGCAGCGGATTCTGGTCGGTCAGGAAGGAGTCTCCCTCCCACTGTTTGCCCGTGAAGGTGGGATGGTCCGCGTAGTAGTTTTCACTCGTGAAGTCCAGCTCGGTGGCGGCGCTGGCGACGTCCGGAACGAGCTCGTTAGAGACCACGCCGGTTATGGGGATCTTCACACCAATCTCTCTTAGCGCCGCGCGCATCTCGCGGAAATAGCCGCGCTGGGTCTCGTAAAGGAAGCGAACGCCATCCCGAAGGCGGGCGGGCGCCCGGCGGACATCGGCGGCAATGTCCGTGGCGGGCCGGCCGGACTGCTGAGGACCTGCTGCAGGCGCGGGCGGAGTCATGAAATTCGGCAGCATGACGGCATACTTTCCTGGGTCCTCGGCTTGGGACAGCACAGGCACGTCGCCGATCGAGCCCCACGCGGCTTTGATCGCGTCGCGAGAGTCATACTGGTGCATCAGCCAGCGGTTCCACTGCTGAACGAATGAAGTCTTATACGGCTCAGCGAGCGTATCCAAGCTGTCCGCCTTGAAGAAGAGGCCGTGCTCGTTGCAGATCTCCAGCAGCGCAAGTGCGGGGTCGTCCTTATATGCCAGTCCCGTAAGCGGGTTCTTGTGAGTCAAGAGCTGGCGGGCGAACTCTTTCTGCAGCTCGATTAGCCGGCGGTCGAAGAATGCGTAGGGTTTCGCGGCGCGACCGATCCGGTCCCATGCCGGGACCTCATCTCCCGACTTGAACTGGCGGAAGTCAAGCAGGTCGAGATAGGAATAGATTCCTCGATCCCGAAGCCTGGCGATCCAATAGTCGAGCTGATTCAAACGGGCCGGATTGAGCTTGCGCGAGCTGTCACTTCCCTTGATATCGAGAAGGCCGCCGGTAGAATCCAGCGCCTCGAACCGCACCATGTTACACCCGGCGCGAGCGAGCACGTCCGCCACGCGATCGATGGTCTTTTCGTTAACCCAGACGCTCTTGCTGCTGATATTCACTCCCCAGAAACGGGCGCGACGCCCATCCGGCCAGGCAAAGTGGCCTTTGTCATCCACTTTGAGGAAGCCGTGCTTGCCTGCCGGAGCATCAAGGAGAAAGCGGAAGTCGACCGTCGAGCTATCCGGAAAGGGGGTGGAATTGGGATTGGTGCGGCCAACAGTTTCCGCGCGAGCTGACAGGATGGTTCTGTTTAACCCGCAGCCGAAGAGGCAACCCATTAGTACCGCAACGATTTGCCGAGAAGCGATCCTAGGTAAGCGCATATGTCCGTACTCTTAGTTCCAGTATTTCTAGTCAAGTGAGGTAATTGCAAAACTCTTGCGCAACGAGCGAGTTGTCATCCCGAGGTACGAGGGATCTGTTTTTCGCCGTGATTACTGGACATATTTGTCTGTAAAAATCAGATCCCTCGAACCTCGGGATGACAATCCACGGACTTTTGCGATTAACTTAAATGCTCGGCAGAATCTCGCGCTATTATTACTTGCCTTTTGCCGGAGCATGCTGCTTATAGGCAGCCCACATCTCTTTGTCTATCCGCGCTTCCAGCCCTTCCGGAAACGTCTGGTATGGCATGAAGAGGTTTCCATGGTCACGGCCGGGCACGAGCTCGCAGACGGCATCGGCCTTGACCTTCTGAAAAAACGCCGCAAGGTATTTGACGGCTTCTTCCAGGTGGAAGGTATCCTCCTCGCCGCAGATCACGTGAAGCTTCCCCTTAAGCCTCGGGCCAAGTGTGGCCCAATTCTCATCCAGCACGCGGCGGATGTCGTATTTCTTCCAGGCGATTTCAACCGCGGGGTCCAGCCCGCCGGTCACGCGGTTAAAGAGCTTCATTGGGCGGCCGTCCTGGCCGCGAGGACTGAAGACCCATTCAAACGATGCGAATTGCCCGCCATATTCGCCGGCAACCTCTTCCTGGCGTACGAACTCCTCGATGGATACGAGTTCCCGTCCTTGAGCGCGCACCAGATTTTTGGCTTTGCCGTTCTTCTTGCGGTACGCGTTGTCGGTAGAGCCAGGAGATGCGTCGATGCCGGTAAAGCTTCGGAAGTCCACCGGATCCGGCGACGTGGACCAGGTTCCCCCGAAGAAATCGGGATAGGCGACCTGAAGCCAGAGGGTAGACCACCCGCCGGAGGAGTGTCCCGTCAGGTATCGCGCGTATGGGGCGGCCACAAGACGGAATCTGCTCTCGAGGAAGGGAATGAGATCCTGAGTAAGCGCCGCCCCCCAGGGTCCATTGTTCACTGAGTCCGCAAAGACGTGGTGGCCCGTGGGAAATGAGGCGTCGAGGTACACGTGTACCATCTCGGCCATCTTCCCCTGCTCCATCAGCGTGACGAGCCGCCCGCCTCCATTAGTCACGTGCGTTCCGCCATATCCGTGAACGTGATATACGGTCGGGAACTTGGGATTCGGATGCTTCACGTAGGACGGCGGAATTACGACGCGCGCCCGCATCTTTATCGGCCGGCCCCAAAAGGAGCTTAGTTTCGGGCTTGTAAACTCGACGTGCTTTACGTTCTCGGTATCGATAAGCGCCGGACGAGGCGGCGTAGCCTTCGTCAGGGTCAGCTCGACCGGTTTTGTCGAAGCGGGGTTGAGATTCTCGATCGTCTCTACGACGCTGTTCAGATCGCCGCCGCCAGGGCCATTGTAGGCGTAGCTATGATCGACATCCAGAACGGCCATAAAATGGTACGTTCCGGGCTTCGCCTGGGAGAACGGCTTAGGGTACGCCTTTTCGTTGGGATCAAAGTCGATCGTCTGCCCCGGAGAAATGCTTTCGATTTCCGCGCCCGCAACCCACGTTTGCCCCGGAACGAATCCCACGCCGAGGGAGAGCGGCTTCCGCTCGGAACCGGACATGAAGACAAGCAATCGGCCGGACGTCGTATTTTTGGCGATTTCCCTAACGAGCGTAATTCGGAACCTTAACGGGCCGGTCTGGGCAAGGCATTGTGCCGAACACGCAATCAGAAGTGCGGCCGCACACAGGCGGCGGTTAGCGACACGAAGCATATTTCCTCCCGCAAGGCGTGGGAATTCGATTACAGACGAAGTACGAGCATTATATCATATGCTCGATGCCGCGTCACGGAAGGAGTTACGGGACGTGGAAGTGAAAACATCACTTGGTCCTCGTGAATATGCAGGGGACAAGGAAGGTTAAGACTCATGAGACGGTTTGTAATTTTGACATGCGCGCTGCTTGCCGTGACATCGGCCCTCGCAATCGGCGCTCCCCAAAAGAAAAAGGCGAGGAAATCCGCAGCCAAAACGGGGTCCAAGGCGGTCGCCGGACGCCCGGTCTGCGCCAAGCAAGAGAACCAGTTCGTAACCGTGGACGAATTCGTAAAGGCGAAGCGCGAGCCGAAGATCCCTGTTTCAATCGAGGGTTACATCGTCCTCGCGCACAAGACCGGTACCGGGAGCTTGAAGCTGGTATTGGTGGACTCGGTCGACCATGTATTGAGCGCGCAGGACGCGAACGCCCAGGCATCTGGCGGGGCGGCTGCCATTGTGGAAGCGCCGGCTTTGAAAAAGCGTGCCGGCTGGGACTGGACCGCCAAGGGCATGAAGCAGTTTGCCATGTTCACCGGCCCGGGCACGGCGGCCGTAAACATGCACGACGTGGTCCCCAAACTGAGAATCACCGGTTTCACTTCTCTCTTCCGCTCGACGATCGACCCCATCACCGGTGTCGAAGTGATGGACGACAACGGGGACTGGAAAGCCGTCAGGTAATAACTAGGGGTTAGGGTGCAGGGGTTAGGGTTTAGGGTCAAGAGTATCAACCTCTGCAAGTAAGACGGCTCCAGATACTTGAGGAGCCGGGAAATACCCCCTACCAATTGCGGCCAACATCTTAGAGGTTATTCGGCCGATTGGTCGCGCGCGAATTCGAATACTGGGAAGGACAACACTCATGTTCAATCGGCGGGAGGTTTTGACGGGCGCGGGTGCGGCGATTTTGGGATTGGCGGCTTCGCCAACGCCATCTGCAGGTGCCGCGGGAGCGAAAGCCAAGAAGCGCCACATTTTGATGTTCACGAAGTCCTCCGGATACGAGCACAGCGCGATCACTCGCGAGGGAGACAAGCTGAGCTTTGCCGAGCGGACGGTAACCGATTTAGGCGCCAAGCACGACTTCGACGTTACTTGCACCAAGGATGGCGGAGTTTTCACGCCGGACAACATTGCCAAATACGATGCGTTCTTCTTCTACACGACCGGCGACCTCACCAAGGTAGGTGAACACGGCAACCCGCCCATGACTCCGGAAGGCAAGGCGGCCTTCCTGGAAGCGATTCGCAAGGGCAAGGGCTTTATTGGAACCCACAGCGCCAGCGATTCGTTCCACGCCGAACCGGACGCTTCCGATACGCCTAACCGCTATGCAATTCATGGCGGCAAGGCCGATCCCTATATCAGAATGCTCGGAGGGGAATTCATCAAGCACGGTCCCCAGCAAGTTGCCAAAATGCGCGTAACGGATACGGGCTTTCCCGGCTGTAAGGACCTCAGGGATAGTTTCGACCTGAACGAGGAATGGTATTCGCTCAAGGACTTTTCGCACGACCTTCACGTGCTGCTCGTGCAAGAGACCGCGGGAATGAAAGGCAATTGCTACCAGCGCGCGCCGTTCCCGGCCACGTGGGCCAGGATGCACGGAAAAGGGCGGGTCTTCTATACTTCGATGGGACACCGCGAAGACGTCTGGACCAATCCGATCTTCCAGGGCATCCTGCTCGGCGGTATCGCCTGGGCGACGGGCAACGCGAAGGCGGACGTTTCTCCAAACATCGAGTCCGTCGCGCCGGGATACGCTGAAATACCGCCGATGGGGTGAGTTCACGGCTTACAGCGCCAGAATCTCCTCGTCCGTTAGATAACAGCTCGGGTCCTGGCCCAACCAATCGCCTGTTGCGGCTTCCGCTCGCGTGCGGAGGTTGCCGTTGCAGACGTTCAGAAACCGGCATGTCCTGCAGCGATGCGGGAGATAGGATTGGCGTTCGCGCAAGATAGCCAGCCGCGGGTCGATAGCGTCGCTCCAGATCTTGCTGAACGGCCAATCGCGTACATTACCGCAGTTGTAATGCCAGCTAAACTGATCGTAATGCACGTTTCCGACCGGGTCGATCGCGGCGATGTTGCATCCGGAGCGGTTGCCTCCGGTCCTCTTCAGCCTGCCGCGAACCCCTTCCGCCTTCTCCGGGTTCTTCGCTTCGAGCTGCATCAGAACGTAGGCGGCATCCGTATGGTTGCCGACGGTTAGAACCTCGAGCGGTTGTCCCTCGGCATGGCACTGTTGTGTGCGCTCTATGATCCGGTCCACCACCACGCGCGTCTCGTGCGCGGTGAGGTCAACCTTTTGCATCTTGCCGCCTCTCCCTGCATAGGCGAGATGATAGACACAGAGTCGCTGCATGTCGTGGTCTAAAGCGATATCGAAGATCTCGTCCAGGTCCTCCCGGTTCAGGGCATGCACCGTAAATCTCAGACCGACCTTGATGCCCCTTGCGCGGCAGCGATCTATGGCGGCGAGCGTTGCGGCGAACGCTCCTTGCATTCCTCGCAGCTTGTCGTGGCTCGAGCGTCTCCCGTCCACGCTAATTCCGACGTACTTCAGGCCGAGATCTGCGAGCCGATCGGCCATCGCTTCATCGATCAGTAATCCATTCGTGGAGAGCGTGGCGGATAGGCCAATCGATTGAGCGTGGCCGATCAGCTCTGGTGTGTCCGTTCGTGCCAGGGGCTCCCCTCCGCTGAAAAGCACGGCCGGAACGTTGAACGCGCGCAGGTCCTCCAGCAAGGCTATCCCTTCTTCGTGCGAAAGCTCGCCCGGAGCTGGTCCCGGCGTCGCAGATGCATAGCAGTGGACGCAACGGAGGTTGCATGCCTTCGTAACTGCCCAAACCACGACGGGCCGCGGTGTGGCATTGATAGGCGTACGATCCGACCCATCAAAAGACGACCCCATTTCTGGCGATTCGTTCTTGCCCGGAACGTGTCCGTACCGCAGAGCTTCGTTACCGGCCTTATGGTCGCAGATCAGATTACTCACGCTAAGCACTTCTCACGCTCCTTCCAAATATCTGGGATGTAGGCACAGTCCGGCTCGGCGGCCAGGGGATCTCGGGTCAGCGCGTAGGCGCGCGCCCGGCTTCCGCCGCAAATCTCTTTGAATTCGCAAGCCCCGCACTTGCCCTTCAGCAGGTTAGAGTCTCTTAACATTTGCATTACCGTGGAACTCTGGTAAATGCCCACGACGGACAGCTCCGGGAACTTCCCGCAGGAGATCGGCATGAAACCGCTTGGATAAACGTTCCCGGTATGGCTGACGAACATCACGCCACGTCCATCGTTCACCCCGATCGGCGCTCGTTGAATGCGACCAGGGATCGCGCCGCCCGGCTGAAATTGCGGGTCGCCCTGTCGCTGCAGTACGAACCGGCGGTAGTGATGGGCCTCGGTGGTCTTGATTCCGTACGGCTGTTTGCGAGAATGCCGGAATAGCTCTCCGAAGACTTGCTCGTACTCTTCCGGGGAGATCCTCTGTTCAGCGAGGCCTCTTCCCACCGGCACGAGGAAGAATACCGACCACAAAACGGCGCCGAGCCCTGCCACCATCTCTGCCATTTTATCGACTTGATCCACATTCCGTTTGGTGATCGTCGTGTTGATCTGTGACGGCAATCCCGCTTCGCGCGCCCAACCCATGATTTCCAGCGTCTTCTCGTAGCTGCCCTGAACGCCGCGAAAGTCGTCATGGGTGAGGGCATCCGCGCCGTCCAGGCTGATGGCCAGCCGGCTCAGCCCTGCATCCTGCAGGCGTTTGATGGTGCTGCGAGTAACTAGAGGTGTTGCGGAAGGCGTCATTGCCGTCTGCAGACCGACCGAAACCGCGTGTTCGACGAGCGTGTAGATATCGGCGCGTTTCATCGGATCGCCGCCCGTGAAGACCAAAACCGGTCTCTTCGAGAAGGTTGCGATCTGAGAAATCAACGATTTAGACTGCGCAGTATCGAGCTGTTTGGGATGGGCAGAAGGCTGCGCGCATGCGCGGCAGTGTTTGCAGACCAGGTCGCACGCACGGGTAACTTCATAAAACAGCACGAACGGGCTATGGTCAAAGTCCTCTCGCGTATAGGGCGCTCGGGCGCCCACAGACTCTCGCATTGCTTGCTTTCGATTGCGGATAACTTAAAGTCCGTTTCGCTCCGTCGATTTGTTGGCAGCGATATCCGTGTCAAAGGTCTAAAAAGCGGAACCTATGCGCTATCATAGGACAAAACGACCCTTTCAGTCATCCGCCAAATGGCGGATTCCAAGGGCGTTGGACTCTAGTTGGGAGAATTTGATTTGACAATTGCTGCAATCGTCCTCGCGGCAGGCGCGTCGAGCCGGATGGGCAGAACCAAGCTGACCTTGCCGTATGGCGACAGCACCATTCTCGAAACGGTTATCCGAGCCCTGGAGGCTGCCGGGATCGAAGCGATTACGGTGGTGCTCGGCCGGAACTGGGAAGAGGTATATGCCGAGATCGAGGACCTTGACGTGGAAGTGTTCGTCAATCCGAGGCCAGAGTGGGGCATGGCGTCGAGCGCGCAGTGGGCGCTGGCCCAGATGCGGGATGACATCGATGCTTTCCTGATCGTCCTGGGCGACCAGCCGCAAATCCAGACGTCGACGATCAAGGAAGTCCTGCGCGCGGCGGCCATGAGTAATCAGGGAATACTCGTTCCAACGTTCGAAGGCAAACGGGGACACCCGGTGCTCTTTCGGTCGAAGTACAAAAAGGCTATTCTGGCGCTGCCGGACAATGTTGGCCTCAACGAGGTACTGAAGCAAAGTGCGGACGACGTTCGTGAAGTGGCGATGGATACGGAAACGATCTTGAAGGACATCGATACGCCGGAGGACTACCGGGAGGCGGTACGACAGGAGTAAAGGAGAACTGGAGTGATGGAGTAAGCGAACCGCGAAGAACGTGCGGAAGCGACGTCAACAACATCAGTCTGACTTGCAATTCAATTCCAACACCCCATCATACTACTGCTCAATCACTCCAAAACTACATCACTCCATCACTCCGCTACTCCATCACTCCACTACTCCATTACTCCATCAACTTCTCAGCGGCAAGAATCTCGTCCGCCCCGCTCAAGACCCCAATCTCCAAATGATACTCCCTCCGCTCCCCCGGTTCCAGGAACTGCAGGCGGCCCAGCTCTCGCTCTTTGGCGCGGCCCAGGACCAGTGCATTGGCCGGCTCCATTCCGACGACGTATGTGCCTTGATCCATCATTTTCCATTCGCAGAAGTAGGGGAGCTCGTCTTGCCGGTAACGGCAATAGACGCCTAACCCTCCGTCGAGGTTGGGATTGACGATCGCTGTCGTTACAAATCCGTCAGTGTCCGGCCGCATCCCGTGAAAGTACGCCTTCTCCTGGTAGGCCGGCGTTGGCGGCTGCATTTTGTGGTAGTTCTCGCGGTTCTCTTCGGCGACGGCGTCGCGCGGGGTAACCTTATTACTCGGTGAAATCAGCCGCGAATTGTCGCATACGATGGGGAACCCAATGTTGATGTGGTAGAGGTACATGTGCGGCGTTCGCTGGTAGCCGAGGTTCTCCACGACGTCGTCGATGAAGAACCGGCTCTCGCCCATGCGCGCCCAGATGCGGCGGGTTAGCTGAATGTTCTCTCCAAAGACGATCGCCTCTCGGAGCTTTCCGGAGACCGAAAGGATATAGTCGTCTCCCGCCCAATTGCCATCCCAATGAACGCTGGTTGCGGGCAAGTGGCTGACCCGGCCATGCAGTCCCAGCGAGCGGCCTTCATCTTCGCAATCCATTCCCATCCAGGTCATGCCGCAAGTCAGGACAAGCCCTCCGAAGAAGCTGCGGAGCCAGCCGCGTCCCTCAGGCTCGAAGTATGCCGGATGCTGATCAGTCGTGGCAGATCGCCAGGCGAGCGACCGCCCATTGAAGCGCGCCGACGAGACGTCCAGTCCCCGACTGGCAAGCACCGTAAAGTCCAGCCCGCTGCCCGTGGTGACGTCGACCGCGAGCACGCCGTCCTCGTGTCCCTCTGTTAACCGGTACGGTTTCGCCCGAGCAAGCTGTGAAATGTCGCCGACATACCGCAGAAGTTCTTCTTTGGAATAATCGCGTCCATAGAGCTTTGACATCGAGCGCTCCTTTGATTGATGAGATTCAGAAGTCCGGAAAGATCCCAGGTCTGGTCCGGCGCCGGTTAGGACCTCAAAGCAAACCTGGTATTGCCGAGGACTGATCCGCCAAGCCGTGTTTTCCGATAATGCAATTGACCTGGCTTTGCAATCGGAGAAAACACACGTATGCAGGTGGAAAATGAGGCCGCGAATCCGTTTGACAGCGCGGCAGAAAAACTAGGTGGTTCAATCAGGCTGCAGCCGCCGGACGATCGGACGCC
>JBGPOG010000113.1:0-9962 GCA_041487935.1 Chthonomonadia bacterium
CCGTTTGCGCCACCGCGTTTGTCCGAGCCGCGGAACGTTGAGGCAGACGCCCAGGCGGTAGACACCAATTGAGAAACAGACAGGCCCGAACCAAGTATCTTGCCCTTCAGCGCCGCAATGTCCCGATCGTCAATCAGCGCATGCGTTACGGCCGGGATAGGGTCTTGCCAGAGCAGCTCTTCCTGAGGAACTTCCGGGCCGAGATAGCGCTCGCGGGGCCCCATATCGCGGTGCGTCAGCTTGAACCAGGCCCGGGCAAAGGCATCCGCAAACTGGTCCGGGTTCTCGTGGAATCGTCTCGCAATCTTCTCGTATGCCGGATCAAACCTCAGCGCGAGATCCGTCGTCAGCATTGTCGGCGCATGACGCCTTGTGGGGTCGTGTGCATCCGGCACGGTGCCGGCGCCGGCGCCGCCCTTCGGCTTCCACTGATTCGCTCCGGCAGGGCTCTTTGTCAGCTCCCAATCGAAGCCAAACAGGTTATCGAAGAAGTTGTTGCTCCACTTCGTGGGCGTCTGGGTCCATGCTCCTTCGAGGCCGCTGGTAATGGTGTCGGCCCCATGTCCGCTGCCGAAGGTATTCTTCCAACCGAGGCTCTGTTCTTCAATGCTCGCGGCCGCAGGTTCCGGGCCAACGTATTTGCTTGGGTCTGCAGCGCCATGGGTTTTGCCGAAAGTGTGACCTCCGGCAATCAACGCCACCGTCTCTTCATCGTTCATGGCCATGCGGCCAAAGGTCTCTCGAATGTCCCGAGCTGCTGAAACCGGATCGGGATTCCCGTTCGGACCTTCCGGATTAACGTAGATCAGACCCATCTGCACGGCAGCAAGAGGATTTTCCAATTCGCGGTCACCCGTATAGCGATTATCTCCCAACCATGTGTTTTCAGAACCCCAATAGACGTCTTCCTCCGCTTCCCAGACATCTTCGCGTCCGCCGCCGAAACCGAAAGTCTTGAAGCCCATCGACTCAAGAGCGCAGTTGCCTGCCAGGATCATCAGGTCCGCCCACGAAATCTTCCTACCGTATTTCTTCTTGATGGGCCAGAGCAGCAAACGCGCCTTATCGAGGCTTGCATTGTCGGGCCAACTGTTGAGCGGCGCAAAGCGCTGGGAGCCGGAGCCTGCGCCGCCGCGCCCGTCGGAAATGCGATAAGTGCCGGCGCTGTGCCATGCCATCCGAATGAAGAACGGCCCATAGTGACCGTAGTCGGCCGGCCACCAGTCTTGCGACGCGGTCATCAGCTCGAAGATGTCCTTCTTCACCACGTTCAGGTCGAGTTTCTTGAATTCTTCCGCGTAGTTGAACGACTTGTCCATCGGATTGGACAGGCATGAGTGTTGACGGAGGATGTTCAGCTTCAACTGGTTGGGCCACCAATCACGGTTTCTCGTGCCGCCGCCTGCGGACTGCTTCAAGCCTCCGCCGGTAAATGGACATGAACTCTCGCTGTCATTGAGTTCAGATATGATTGAAGTCGTGTTACTTTCCATTTGCTTTCTCCTTTAATGAGAATTCTTCCGATTTAAAGTCACTATCCGATGCATGACACTCTGGACAGAGCCCTTGCCAGCTCATTCGTACGCCGTTGACTTCGAAACCGGTCCACCGGGCGATAACTTCGTAGGCTCCGCCGGACAAAAGTTCCGGGACGTCGACCGTTAATCCGCATTTCGCACAGACGATGTGGTGGTGATCGCCCGGTTGGCCGTCGAACCGTTTGGCGCCGTCGCTGAGATCGATTTCGCCAATCACGCCTTCCTCGGCAAGGACGTGAAGCAGGCGGTAGACGGTTGCGAGACTGGCGTGCGGGATATCTTTGCGCAGCTCGGAGTGGATCCAACTTGCGGTGGGGTGCTGGTTCGTAGAGTGGAGAATCCTGAGTATCGCGGATCGCTGTTTGGTTAAGCGCATTGACGATGAAACCCCTATTGATTCAAGTTATTATGGCATATTAATGCAAGCAACTTTTAATAAGATTGAAACAGCTTGGATTTCATAACCGGCTTGAGATAGAGATGGACTTGCCGGCCCAAAGTCCTTATTGTCGCATCTTATTCCCGAATCCGCGCGGTCAAGAACTCGGAACCCAGAACCATTTCACGTTCAATATGTCGCTCATTATGGAATGAAATAAAAGCAGCTTTACCCCGCGCGTCCTGCCCTGGACGGGCCACGCTAGAACTTAATCGACTCACCTTCAGCAAGTGAGCGTCTGAATTCGAGCGCGAATCAACGAGGTCAGGCTCGGTTTCGACCGTTACGAAAAGGATTAGGTTCTTATGGACAGAGTAGAGCGAGCGCCTCGCTATGCCGTTCACATCCCTTTCCGGGCAACGCATCCGTTGGAAGGTAGCTTTCGCGGCGGTACAATCAACGTCAGCGAAAGCGGGTTTCTATTTGCTACCCACGTCTATCTTGATGTCGGACATCTGATGGTCGTGGAATTATGCATGGATAGGTTTCCCGACGTAAAATGCGAAGTCGAGATCGTCCGAACGTGCTCCGACGTCAAAGGCGCGTTCAAATACGGCGCCAGGATCGTAAAGATGGGCAAGGCCGACAGACAGCTTCTCGCCGATTTACTCTCGAACCATCAGCCTGACGGAGAATACATTGGAGCCGCGTTGTCGGTTGCACGGTAATCGTCTCCGGATGTGTGCCGGCAGTTCCACCTACAAGCCCGTTTCATCGCCGCATTGCTGTCTCTGGATGGCAATGCCACATCTCATTGAAAATTGTACTTGACAGATGTTCTACATCTCTGTATAATTCGCTCGAGTTGTAGATTTGCGCTTCCTTGGGCCTTGTTTCCTCAGTTCAGGCTGGTTGGTAGTTAAATGGCGCGCTCTGATCAAAACACGTACACGATTTGCCCTCTTGACAATGGTCCAACAGAAGTAGCTGACGGATCGCTCTCCGGTCAACGTCAAGCAACTCCGACTCCATCCCACAAGATTCGCCGCAAAATTCTAATTGCCGTTTTACTTGCGGAGTGCCTGCTTACGGTCTTGTTATTGCCCTCAGACTTTGTAATTTCAAAACGGTGGGCGATCTTTGTTCATGCGGGCGGGTCGAATAATCCCCCGCCACCTCAGACCTGGTCACATGCGTTAAGCGACCCTCCCCTAGGATCAGCGTTCCCGCAATTGGGTAATTCCGAACGACCGGTGATGGGCGATCCAGGGGAGTGCCGGGGATTCCTGGTTGTGCCTGTGGGCAATTGCAGCTCGTGTCTGAAGGTCGATTTGCAGGCGTGGTCCAAAAGCAGCAGTGAAATTGGACTGAAGTTGGTATTGGTTTCGACAGGGATCGACGAGCAGGTCAGAGTTTTTCAACGGGAACACAAGATCGATTCTCCGATCGTACGCGATCCCCGCGGCGAGATAACCAAGAAGCTCAACGCATTTTGGACGGGCAGACCGTATTTGTTCGGGCGGAATGGGAAGCTCGCTTGGATTTCCATGACGCCCCTCGACGCACAGTTCCCGGCGAACGATGCCACTTTCAGGCAAGCAATGGAAAAACTGCGATGAACCAAAGGCATGGCTTCACACTGGTTGAGATGCTTCTTGTGACTGTTATTCTGGCAGTGCTTGCGGCGCTGATATTCGCGGCTCTAGGTCCTGCGAGAGAACAGTCTCGCCAGGCGGTATGTATTTCGAATCTAAAGCAAATCAGGCAGGCACTTGCAATGTATCAAGCGGACTACGACGGCCGCGACGCATCGGAGGGCACGCCATCGACGTACACGGATCTCGGCCTCCCGGTGCTGCCGTTATTGAATGTGTTTTTCGATACTTATGTGAAAGATCGTCGTGTTTTATATTGCCCCGATTTTGTCAACCCGGAACCTACAGGCCATCCGATTACTGGATATAAGGTCGTTTTCGGCCCGGAGGACCTGTTTCCCGGTTCCAATCGTTTCAGTGAAGTCGTC
This sequence comes from Chthonomonadia bacterium, assembly GCA_041487935.1. GTDB lineage: Bacteria > Armatimonadota > Chthonomonadetes > Chthonomonadales > CAJBBX01 > JBGPOG01. Next base: position 3,941 of record JBGPOG010000113.1, read on the forward strand.
GCACGCCAGGGTCAAAACACAGCTCTGATGGTGTGCGACTCACACAGCCCAAATTTCGATCTTTCACAAGAGCCCCGCTGGACGCAAAAGCGACTGATCATTATGCGGCTAGGAGGCCATGTTACAAATCGGATGTACCCTGTTCGGCAGGTGTATCCCTATGAGTGACGCATAGACCTATCCAATCGATCGAAGGAGGATTCTCATGAATGCAAGAAGGTTTGAGGAAAATGGTCGGATTCTCAACTGCTTGATCCTATCGCTTGCTGTGGCACTCATTTTCGCTGTCCGCTCCACAGCTTACGCGTCTGATCCGATGCAGTGGTGCCCCCCGCCGGCAACCTGCGTATCTTCGTCGTGCCCAAACTACTATGATGTTGGGCCATATACCTGCTGCTCGGATGCCTGCTGTACCCCCGAAGGCGACGTTTGCTGCGAATACAGCTGTTATCGTCGGTACTATACCGTGCCTCCCATGCTGTGTTACGGGCAAAGTTGCGTCTGGAGCTTGGGACCGAATTGGGCGGGCTTCAATTTTCACTGTGGTAGCAATGGACATTGTTTTCATGTTTAGCCGTAGATATGTTCATTCGTTAGGGAGCGGGCTTTGCGATGAGTGACTTTGGATCACGGCCCCGGCATTGTGTTCCGCCCGTGCGGGCCGGAATTGTCGCCGGGGCAATTTTCTGCATATTTCTAATGTGTTACTTAATCCTTCGTCCCGTGACGCCAGAGACGATACGTGACCGGGCCATACGCGCTCTGGAACGACGCGATGTGCAAGAGCTTTGCTCTATGGCAGACCCTGAAGAGCTATCGCGTTTGAGGCTGTCCGGGCCGAAAGTCAAGACAATACTGTCCGAATCGCTCTGGGCGCGTGGCTCAGTCACACACCGTAGTATTTCACTTTTTTCGGACCGGCCATCGGATCGCAGATCGTGGCTAATCGATTGGGGTGGAAACAAGTCGGATCACGGAATGTTCGGGATTACGGCGATCGACGATCCGAGGATCGGATGGAAATTGGTGCTGTCGGACTTACTATACTCAGCTTGTTGTTGGTCGCGTCCTCCGCGAGCGGGCGGTGTGTTATATCGAGAACTCTCAAGAAAGGTCGACATCAGCGGGGTGCGCGGACCGAACGGATCCTATGAGATGTACGACCGTTAACTTACGCTCTCCAACAATTCAATCAGCCCCGACCGACAAAACGGCCTGGGCGATTTCAGTTTCAGAGTTGTTGATTTTCCGACCGGTTGCTGGAGCTTGTTATACTGCGGGCCCGTACGTTCCGCCAGGCCATTCTTCTCCTAGCATCTGGACCCCACTCGGACCCATTTGAGGCATTTCGTTCCATGCACTTGGCCTAAGTATGGCACTGCAGACAGGCCCATCACCCCTTGAATTGCAATCCGCTCTGCTGTATAATGCCTCCATGGAAGACGACCGGACGCAGCCGGTGTATATTCTGGACGACCATCGAACCATCGAATGGCTCAACCGAACCCAGGCGTTGAGCAGAGCGCCCGCGATGCGCGGCGGGGCCGCGGTGGATCACGGGACGCGCCGCCAGACCGTGACGGCCGTCGCATTCGTATTATTGCTTTTGCTGATTCTAATCCTCTTGCCCTGGCCCACGGGCAAATCCGAAGTCATCGCCGGTCCGGTCGAGGCGGTTGTGCCAGGACTCACGCAAGTCGCCCGTAAGCCCAGTCCACCCCCCGCCACGCCGCCGATAGTTGCACGCCCAACCGGCCGAACGACGGCCGTGAGCGTTTCCCCGTCGGATCGGGACCTTCTTCAGGCCGCGGCCCTCCGAAGCGATCGCATCGCCCCCCACGCACCCGTTTGGATGGACGGCGTCCTGCAGGACGTGCATGGCATTCGACCGCGCGGCGCAGCTCCGGCGGTTACGCCGACGGTTAGGTATGAACCGAACGTGGTCGATCGCTAATTCGGAGTTTCGCTATGTCGCTCGGCGACCATCCTCGCGTCTGCCTGGAGCCTCTTTGCGAATTGCAATCTATCGCTTAATCTGGTACTATTCGGTTTGAGTACCCAGATCGACCCGTTGCCGTTTACAGAGCTTTCGAAGAGGCCGTTTCCCGGCGGCGCTAAACTCTTCGATAACTACAGGCTCCGAGAACGGTCAAATGTAACGGAGATAGCTGGACTCGCCGGGCTGTCCTAGCTGATTGGATTTGGAGGAGGGTAACTATGAAACCGTTGCTTCGAGCTGCGGTGGCGATCTCCGCGGTCTATTTGATCTGCACGCTCACTCTTTCCGCTTGCGCAAATCCAACGCTCAAAATCGGCGATCCGGCTCCGGCAATCAAAGTCGCCAAATGGGTCAAGGGTGCGCCGGTGGAGAGTTTCAAGAAGGGCAACGTCTACGTTGTGGAGTTCTGGGCATCCTGGTGCCCCATTTGCAAAGCGAGCATTCCCCGCCTCACCAACCTTGCCCATAAGTACGCCGGAAAAGTAGCCTTCACAGGCGTAAGCGTATTCGAAGATCCCAAAGCCAAAGCAAACCACGACTCGAGCTATATTGAGAAAGTCAATGAATTCGTAGCGAGCATGGGCGATCGAATGGATTACACGGTCGCTGTCGATGGCCCCGAAGGAACCATGGCCGACACCTGGTTGAAGGCCACCGGACAGATCAGTATCCCGACCGCTTTCGTGATCGACCAGCGACGGCAAATCGCCTGGATAGGTGATCCCAGGGCGGAGCTTGACGACGTGCTGGGCAAAGTGTTGCAAGGCAGGTTCGATGCGCGCGCCGCCGCCAAACTGCGCGAAGAGAAGGAAGCCGAAAGCAAGCGGGTCCAGTTGGGGATCAATCGGGCTGCGTCGATTATGCAGAGCGGCAACGTTAGGCAGGGAATGGCGGTCCTGGACCGGATTGTCGCAAACTACCCGGATTTCAAGAGCAACGTGCTGCTCTACAAATTCAGTCTCCTGACGAAGGTTGACGAATCGGAGGCCTACCGGTTAGCCAGGACCCTCGGTGATACTGAATTCAAGAACAGCCCCATGATGCTCAACCAGATCGCCTGGAGGATCGCCGAAGCGAAAGGCCTCAAGAATCCGGATTTTGGCGTCGCCATCGCGCTTGCCCAGCGCGCCGTAGATCTAACGAAGAACGAGGACTTCATGATCCTGGATACCCTCGGCCTGGCCCTGTTTAACGACGGCCAAATCGCAAGGGCCATTGAGGTTCAAGAGCGAGCGGTGAGCATACTCAATGCGTCCAAAGGCGTAGATGCCAATATCCGCAAAGAGATTACGGAGCGCCTTGAATTGTTTAAGAAATCGAAGACGAACTAGTGTAGTGTCTCAGTAATGTCATTACAACGACGACAAAGTGGCAAGAGCGTCATTCCGAACCGCCTTTGTGAGATACTGTTATTTGCCTCGCATTGTAAGGACGGGTCGGAGACACTACACTAGTCGTTGGAGATTAGACCTATTCCAGCAACTCCTCCGGAATTCCGTACCTGCCCGTCCGGAAAATCATGTCGACCTCGTCCCTCCCAACCAGTATCTCACGTGGCCTGGCGCCATCCGGCGGGCCGACAATTCCCCGCTCTTCCATGAGGTCGACAATACGTGCAGCCCTGGTATAACCGATTTTGAATCGGCGCTGCAGCATAGAGGTCGAAGCCTGGCCGTTTGTGACCACCAGCCGCACGGCTCTCTCGTAAAACTCGTCGTCCTCGTCATCACCCGTCCCAAAGTTCCCGATATCGTCCATCGTCGATCGTCCAGCGTCGACAACCGCGATCGTATAGCTCGGTGAATCCTGCTCCTTCAAGTACTTGACCAACGTATTCGTCTCGGCCTCCGAAAGGTAGCAGCCTTGAATGCGCATGGGCTTGCTGGCATCGATGGGCATGAAGAGCATATCCCCTCTTCCAATAAGCCGCTCCGCGCCGTTCATGTCGAGAATTGTTCGACTGTCTACTGAGCTACTGACAGCAAATGCTATTCGTGAAGAGATATTGGCTTTTATTAACCCAGTGATAACATCGACAGATGGCCGCTGGGTCGCGATGACTAGGTGGATGCCGGTGGCTCTTGCTAGTTGGGCCAGGCGGCAGATGCTGGTTTCTATTTCGGCGCCCTGGGTCATCATGAGGTCGGCGAGCTCGTCTACGACGATGACGATGTAGGGGATGCGCTCTTCTTGGGAGACGCGCTGGTTGTAGCCGTCGATGTTGCGGGTTTGAAGCTTCGCGAACATGTCGTAGCGGCGCTCCATCTCCTTGAGGGCGGCGCGGAAGATGCCCGCGGTCTGCTTGACGTCTTTGACTACCGGGTGCATCAGGTGCGGGATGTTGTCCCAGAGGGAAAGCTCGACGCGCTTGGGGTCGACCATGATGAATTTGACCTCGGCGGGCGTGGCGCGGTAGAGGATGGATGCGATGAGCGTGTTGAGGCAGACCGACTTGCCGGCGTTGGTGGAACCGGCGACCAGCATGTGCGGCATTTTGGTGAGATCGGCGTAGCGGGTCTGGCCGCCCACGTCCTTACCCAGCGCGAAGGTGAGCTTGCTGGGGGCGTTCCAGAACTCAGGGTTGTCGAGGCATTCGCGAAGGGCGACGATGGCGGGATTTGCGTTCGGGACCTCGACGCCGATGGCGGATTTGCCGGGGATGGGCGCCTCGACGCGGACGTCGATGGCTGCGAGCGACATCGCCAGGTTGTCTTCCAGGGAGACGATTTTGCTGACTTTGATCCCCGGCGCGAGCTGGATTTCGTAACGTGTGACGGTGGGGCCGTGGGCGATTTCCACGACGTTTGCCTGGATATTGAATTGCTCCAGTGTCTGCTCGAGGATCTTGATCTTGTCCTGCAGCTCGGAGTGCGCTTTTTTGGGAAGCGGCGGGGATTCCTGGAGCAGGTTGATCGGCGGGAGCTTGAAGGCGTTCTCGCCGCCGGTTTCGGTATCGAGCATCGGAATGGCGGGCTGATCGCCGGGAGCGCCGGATTTTTTGGTTCGCGTTACTCCGCCGTTGATCTTAACGGGAAGACCTGATGGTCCCTGGATGGTTGGATGGGGATCGGGGCGATTTTGGATTTTGGATTTTGGATTTTGGATTTCGGCAATTGCCGATCCGTTGTCTCTGCGGAAGGGGAAGAGACCGCGGCGCCGCAGCGAAGGGTCGTCGTCCTCCTCGCCTCGGTCCGACGCTTCCGCCTTTGCAAGCCTTTTCTTCTCTTTGACCACGGCTACGCCCTGTTTGGCGGCGTTGTAGCCGGCGGTTGCGGGTTTGCCGAAGAGGGAGTTGAGGAGCTCGACGAATGGGCGCTCTATGAGTAATACCACGCCGGCGCAGAGCATGAAGACCAGAAGGAAATAGGTCGCAGGCAAGTCGAGCACTTTGACGAAAACCGTTCCGAAGATAGCGCCGATGTAGCCTCCGGCGATGGTGAGATGGGAGTCCAGCCATCCAGGCTCGACCGGGTTTGCTGCTGTCAACACGTTTGCTCCCGGCAGTGCGGCAAGCTCCGGCGGGATCGGCACGGCGATGTGCCTCCAAGTGACGAATGCCAGGAAGAGCAGGAGCGAGCCGAGAGACGAGTGCGAGAACGAGAGGCGGCTGTAGCCCAGGAGGAACATGGCGCCGATGAACATGAGGATCACGGGAATGGCATAAGCCCCGGACCCGGCGAGCAGGCGCAGGAAGGTCTCCAGGGCGGTCGGCACGACTTCCCGCTGCGGCCAGCAAAGCCAGAGCAGCATCACGGCCCCGGCGAAGAAGAAGGCGAGGCCAATGAGATCGCTATTGCGGCGAGCGCGGGATTCGGTTACGTTTGCGCGGGAGGTTTTTACCATGTTATGCCCCCTGGCCCCCTGAAGGGGGAATCTCAAATTGACAATTGAGAAAAGTCCGAGTACGACGACGAGTACGAGTACGAATCCGATTCTAAACAGATTATAGCAGAAAGATGTGCGTTGGTCAAATTGCGGGGTTGGATTCGGGTCAAACACGAAGACGCGAAGGTCACGAAGGAA
>JBGPOG010000114.1:0-9919 GCA_041487935.1 Chthonomonadia bacterium
CGCGAAATCGATCGTCTCAAAGACATCCCTCAAGCATACGCCGTTACCTCCAAACAGCCCGAGCCGACGTACGTGCTCATCCGGGGCGATCTGGAAATGAAGGGCGATAAGGTAACGGCTGGAGGCCTGTCGGCAATCCGTTCGTGTTCACCGGAGCTCGGTGTCTCCGCCGATTCGCCGGAAGCCGGGCGCCGGCTGAAGCTGGCAGAATGGATCGTCAATCCTAGGAACCCGCTTACCGCGCGCGTCATGGCTAATCGTGTATGGCAATACCATTTTGGCCGCGGGATCGTTGGGACGCCGAACGACTTCGGCTTCAACGGCGAGCGCCCAACGCATCCGAGGCTGCTTGACTGGCTGGCTGCGAAGTTTGTTGCAGACGATGGACGATGGACGATGGACGATAGAAAGCATAAATCGGCGTCGCTCGCTGTAAATCAATCGACGGACGGGCAATCGTCCATCGTCCATCGTCCATCGTCCCCATCGGGGGCTTGGACCATCAAACGGCTCCACCGCCTCATCATGCTTTCAAACACTTATCGCCAGTCTTCTCAATTCAATGCCCGAGCGGCCGCGATCGATGCGGATAATCGCTACCTCTGGCGCTTTGGCCCCAAGCGGCTGGAAGCGGAGGCAGTGCGCGATTCCATGCTTGCAATGAGCGGTCGCCTGAACTTGGAAATGTTCGGCCCCAGCTTCCGGCCGTTCACGGTTTCTAACTTCAATTCCGACTTTTACACGCTGGCGGACACAGATACGCCGGCATTCAATCGCCGCAGCATTTACAGAATAGGCGTGCAATCGGCCCGCAATCCGCTTCTCGAATCGCTCGATTGCCCGGACCCATCGACGAAAACGCCAAAGAGGACATCCACGGTAACGCCGCTTCAGGCGCTCGAATTAATGAATAACTCGTTTGTCATACGGCAGAGCCGGCAGTTTGCCGAGCGCGTCCTGAAAGAATCGCAATCCGGCGTGAACGGGCAGGTATCATACGCCTATCGATTGGCATACGGACGGTCTCCTAACCGCATTGAATTGAAGCGCTCGGCGCGCCTTGTCCACGATCATGGACTCGGAGCCTTGTGTTGGGCTATTCTTAACTCAACGGAGTTTCTCTTTGTGAATTGACGGGCAATTGAAACTGGTTCTATTCGCGGATAAATCAAGATGGACTATAAATCATCGGACACAAACGAGGCGCTTCTTTCCCGCCGCCACTTTCTCTGGCAGGCCGCCGGGGGTCTCGGCGCCATTGCCCTCGCGTGCATGGTAGATCGGGAAGCTTCGGCTCAACACGCATCACTCGTTACCCAACGACCCCATTACCCCATCACCCAGTTCCCGCCGAAGGTCAAGCGCGTTATCCAAATCTTCTGCTGCGGTGGCGTCAGCCACGTCGATACCTTCGATTACAAACCCGATCTAGCCAAGGCGGATGGCAAGGAGCTTGCCGGCAAAGGCAAGATCGATACGTTCTTCGGCCAGCCCGGAAACTTGATGAAGAGTCCTTTCGAATTCAAGCAATACGGCCGGTCGGGCCGATGGGTGAGCAGCTTGCTTCCAAACCTCGCTGAATGCGTCGACGACTTGACGTTCCTCTTCGGCATGAAGGCGAAATCCTCAAATCACACGCCTGCAACGTTTCAGATGAATACCGGTTTCACATTGAACGGCTTCCCAAGCATGGGCGCCTGGCTGTCGTATGGGCTTGGCACGGAAAACCAGGATTTGCCCGCCTTCGTGGTGCTGCCCGATCCGCGCGGCCTTCCGGCGGGCGGGGCGATTAACTGGACATCGGGTTTCCTGCCGGCATCGCACCAGGGAGTCGCGCTAAGAACCAGCGGCGAACCTATCCCGGATCTCTTTCCGCCTGCCGGCGTCGATCCCACAGAACGCCGCGCGGCGTCCGCGCTCCTTGCGACCATGAACCGCGATTATGTCCATTCAAATCCGGGCGACTCCGCCCTTGCGGCCCGCATACGGGCTTACGAGCTTGCGGCCAGAATGCAAGTGAGCGTTCCCGGAGTAGTCGACATCTCGAGCGAGACCGAGGCGACGAAGCAGCTCTACGGCCTCGACAACCGAATAACCGCTGGAATGGGACGGAACTGCCTTTTGGCCAGGAGACTGTTGGAGAGAGGAGTGCGATTCGTTCAGCTCTACCACGGCGGCGCATTCGGATCGCCGAGGATAAATTGGGATGCTCACGAAGACATCGTCGAGAATCACACAAAGCAAGCCGCAACCGTGGACAAACCTGTCGCCGCGCTGTTGAAGGACCTGAAGGCAAGGGGAATGCTAGAGGATACTCTCGTCATGTGGACGACAGAATTCGGCCGGACGCCCATTACACAGGGCCTCAAGAGCAAAGGCCGCGATCACCATCAGCACGCCTTCACGTGCTGGCTGGCAGGAGGCGGGCTAAAGCCAGGGTTTGCTCATGGCGCCTCGGATGAGGTTGGATACTACGCCAGCGAGGACGTGACCGAAGTTTACGATCTCCACGCAACCGTCTTAAGACTCTTGGGCCTCGACCACAAGAAACTTACCTTTTACCACAACGGAATTCGCCGCCGCCTGACGGACGTTCACGGCAATGTGATAGAAAAGATTCTGGCCTGACGATTCAAGTCTTTAGATTTCGAAAGTATCTGGCGCTGCGGCGAAACAGATCGAACTCGTCCGCGCAGACGGCCTCGCTGGATTCTCCGCTTTCATATGGATTGCGCCAATCGATGTCGCGGGCAATACCCTTCTCCCACAGAACTCGTAATGCGGGCAGCGCGTCTTGCGCGGGCCGCGATTCGTAACCATCCCACCAGCCCGGATCGAGAAGCCTCACGTGGCGCGCCGGCTGCGCGGCGATTTCGACTCCCGGCATCAACGAGTGCGGGCTGGCCCGCAGCTCTCTAAGTATTCCGGCAAAATCGATCGCACCTTCGCCGGCGGCACAGCGCGCAAGCCGGAATCCATCGGGCGCAAAATACATCCTATAATCCTTCAGATGTACGTGCCGGACGAACGGTGCAACCCTTCGGGCGAAATCCACCGGGTCTTCGCTGACCGCCAGGGGATTGCCGGTATCCAGGCACGCTCCAACAACATCCACGCCCGCCGATTCGGACAGCTCGATCAAGTCCTTCGAAGTCGCATCCTGGTGGTTTTCCAGAGCGATACCAACCCCGGTATCGCGAGCCAGCGGAACCACCTCCTTGAGTTTGGCGAGGATAGCTTTAGTATAGTCATTCCAACTCTGTCCGAGCGTCCGGCGATCCCCGCAAAGTACGCGGCTGATAATGGCACGGACGACCGGGCGCTCCAAGCCGGAAACCACCGTTGCGGCATGAATATTCCGACGAAGCTCCTCGACATCCACCACCCCAGCGGCGAGGATGATCTTCAGCCCTCGGGCTAGAGCAGCATCTCTGATTCGAGCTAGGCCGTCCTTATTGCAATCCGGCTCTTTGATCGCAATCTCAACGCCGGCCAAACCGCAGGAGACAGCTTCGTCCATCCACTGCTCGATCGTTATCGGCGACTGAACGGCGGTCCCATCAAGCGCGGGAACGAGGCCAAACCCGTGAGGGCACGAAAAGCAGGTTGCGATGTAAGAAATCATAAGCGGATCTTAGTCCGGGGCTAAAATCAGGACGGCGACAGCACCATCCCGCCGCAAATCGGAATGCACTGGCCCGTAACGTAGTCTGATAGGTCTGTCGCGAGGAACTCCACGACTTTTGCGCAGTCCTCCCGCGTGCCCAGCCGGCGAAGGGGGATTGTGGCCGCTGCTTTTTCCTGGTTTGCCGGCAGGTGGCGGCCAAACTGGGCGTTCGCTCGGGAGGTCAATATCAGACCAGGGGCGATGCAGTTGACGTTTATGCCAAACGGACCCAGCTCGGCGGCGAGGACTCGGGTGTATTCGACGATCGCTGCCTTTGCCGTGCAATAGGCCGCCATTCCGCCGCTCTGATTGCCCCTGAGTCCGGCCTGCGAGGCAACGTTTACGATCTTCCCGCTCTGTTGCTCTTTCATCGGTCCTGATACTGCCTGGCAGCAGAAGACAGTGCTGGACAGGTTTACGTCCACGATAAACCGATAGTCGTCCTCGGGCATGCTCGAAGCAAAGCCCCGCTCGATGGGCCGCAGCATTCCTCCGGCATTGTTCACCAATATGTCCAACCGGCCAAACGCGCTAAGAGCCTTATCCACCATCCGGAACACAGCATCACGGTCCGTAACGTCCGCTTCGATTCCTAGCGCCCTTACATCGCGCCGGCGAATCTCGTCTTCAACGGATTCTGCTGATATATCTTCGTTGAATTCTCGATAGGAGTCGAGGCGGATATCGTTGACCACGATATCCGCCCCAAGATCGGCCAATCGGAGCGCATATGCCCGGCCCAGCCCCCGCCCGGCGCCGGTTACCAGGGCGACCTTGCCGGCCAGCTTCACGGGCGAATCCCTGGTTTCGATAGCGATTGCTGAAGATCGCGTAGCGCAGCGCCCAGGTCGTCGAGGGATTTGTTGTATTCTTGTTGCTTTTGGCGCGCGCCCTGGTATGCCTGACTGGCTCGCTTTAGCAGGTCGGGAATGCTTTTGGGCGCAGTACTTCGAGCGCCTGTTTGCGTCGTTTGGTTCGTTGGCCGCGCGCCCGTCTGGTTCTGTTCCGCCACCTCGTCGCCTCCGCCAACCAACGCGACAACTGCCTGATCGAGAGTTGACCGCATCACGACCTTGTCGCCCGTCGCAAGAATAACTTGCTTTATTTGAGGGATCGTTGCCGAGCCTGCCCCCGAAGCTTGAATGTAAACGGGCACCGCATAGAGCAGGGTCGCATCGATCGGGATGACGAGGAGGTTGCCGAACGACAGACGCGATCCCTGCTGGCCCATGAGGGTCTGATATTGAGAAACCTCAGGCTGGGATTTGATCTGGGCAATGATCTGGCCCGGACCATTGATATTGCTCCCGCGCGGGAACCGGTAGACAAATAGTTGGCCGTAATCGTCCGGATCGCATTTTGCGCACATCCAAGCTGCAATGTTCTGCGCGTTCAGCGGCGTGAACGGCGTCATCATGAGGAACTCCTCTCGCTGCTCGCCGGGCAGCCGCATGATGACGTAATAGGGCAGCATCCGAGACTGCTGCGCACCCTGAGTGAAACTGCCTTCGCCCGGTGGAGTCGGGTCTACCGGCACTTCCCAGGCGTCTTCTTTTCCATAATAGACCCGCGGGTCTGTAATGTGGTATAGCCTGTATACGTCGCGCTGAATCCGGAAAAGGTCCTCCGGATAACGGATATGGGCGCGAAGAGATTCGGGCATTTTGTCGAGAGGCTGCAGCAGTCCGGGGAAGATGCGTCCCCAGGTTCTGGCGATCGGATCTGCCTTGTCCGCGACGTACAGAGTGACGGTCCCGTCGTAAGCGTCTACAACCGCCTTGACGGCATTTCGAATGTAGTTGAAATCCTGTGAATCCTCCCCGGCAACGCTGGAGCCTCCGTAAGGTTTCGCGTAGGGATAGCGGCCCGTAAGTGTATAGCCGTCCAATAACCAGAAAAGCCGGCCGCGATCTACTACGAGATACGGATCGTTATCCCAGGCAAGGAAAGGCGCAAGGGATTGAACGCGATCCCGTACGTTGCGGCGGAATAGGATCCGGCTATCGGCCTTCAAATCGCTTGACAGGAGCATATTCGCGTCGGCGAGTCGGATCGACCAGGCGAACCGCGCCAATTCGCCTCCAAGGGGAATGCCGCCGGCGCCAGTATAATGCGTCTCTTTGCTGCCTTCACCGGACGGATAGTCGAACTCGGTTTGTTGCGTTCCGGCAAACACGTAGTCGTTCGTCAGCTCTCCGAAATAAATCTGCGGGCGCTCGATGTTTAATTCCGGAGAGGCGGCCCGCACGGGAATCTGGCCGAGAAGATATTCCGGCAGACCTTCCGCATCGACCCGGTCCACCGGGCTCATCACCGCGCCGTAGCCGTGGGTGTATTGCAGGTGCTGGTTTTGCCATGTTTGCGCGGACTCCGGTAATCCAGCCGTGTAGAGCTCACGGGCCGCCAGCATGACCTGACGATAGCGCCCGCGAACGCGGTAGCGATCCACGTCGATGTTATATCCGCCCGAGGTATTCATTGCTGAGGCAGGCAAGGAGAACCGGTAGTAAGTCTTCAAAGCCTGCTTGGCGGTGTATACCATCCCGAGCTGAGGCCAATCCCAGAGACGGATGTTGTCGATCGTTGGCCGATCGCTTGCGACAGTCGCCGCCGTGAGGTTTCCGCTGGCCTCGAATGGTTTTTCCACCACGCGATCTACCCCATATGCGCGCTGTGTGAACTTGAGGTCGTGCGCGATATACGGCTTTTCCATGTTGAACTGGTTCGGGATGACTGTAAACCGCTGAGTAATTCCAGGGAGGACACCCATCCCCAGCCCCGATACTATTGCCCACAGCGCCAGGCCGACGAGCGGCAGCCGGAATGGCCGTCCCTTCCAGATATTTAGAAAACAAAGGCCGGACGTGAGCAGCATCGCCGCCATCTGAAGAACGATGGCAGGCAATCGAATGTGGACGTCGGTATATCCGGCTCCGAAGAAGACCCCGTTGTCGGAATATAGAAGGTCATACCGGGCAAGCCAGTAATCCAACGCATAGAAGAATGCGAAGATTCCAAGCACCGCGAGAATATGTCGTCTAACGTAGACTTCGAGGGTCGGTACGGTGTTGGCTAGGAACTCGACCGCCCTCGCGCTGTAATACACGGCCGCCACGCCGGCCGCGGTTATCCCGAGCGTGATGAGCGCGAAGCTCAGCAAGTAAGAAATAAAGGGGAGCCTGAAGACGTAGTATCCGACGTCCTGGTTGAAGATCGGGTCTGCCACCCCAAACGTCCCGCCGTGGGTAAACTGAAGGTAACTATCCCAGTGAGCCGCGGCATTAGCGCCCATGACGACTGCCAATAACACGCTCGCACCGAGCGATATCCCTCGTGTGAGTTTTCGGGCGACCTGTCCTAGATACGCCCGGCCGTCTCCAAGACCTAATGGGGGAACGTATTGAGAGTTCAGACTCTGGGCCAACCAGAGATTGAAGTAGAAAACAATGAAGAAAAGAAGGCCGAATCCAAGGAAAAGCTTGATGGAAGCCAGGATTCGCGTCGAAAAGACCTCCGGCTGCCGCAGCTCTTGGAACCAGAGCCAATCGGTGTACAGCGCGCTTGCCTGATATCCGAATAACAGGGCCAGAACGATGATCGCTAGAACGAAGTAGCGAAATACCACCATCGGCGGCATGCGCTTTCGGGGCAACTGGCGGCCTTGCAATCGACATCTCCTCCGCGGGCGCGCCTGCCGCAGCCGAACGAAACGGTACGGCGGCGATCCCAGTAACAGTGTCAGTATAACACATTTGACCTGCCGGGAACCCTCGGCTCGGTGCGAAGATTTGCTCTTAACACGGCAAGGACATGAATGAGATAGCTCTCTTCTTCGTCTACTCGATCGGGCTTGCAGCGATAATCTGCGTCTTCGCATACGCGGCGGAACAGATGCAGCGCAGAGGCCGCGCGATCGGACGGCCCGAACGGGTCCGCCTCCAGGCGCCGGGAAGTTACTCGCAGGCATTCCAACAATCGCTGGACATATTGACGATCGTCGACGCCAGGATTCTCGACGCCGATCCTAATCGAGGAACTATTCTCGCGGCTACTGGCCTATCGGTTGCGAGTTTGGGCTCGACAGTGACCGTAAAACTCGAAACTCTGGAATTCGTTACCTACGTGACCCTGGAAGCACGACCGACGATCAACTATTTCGACTGGGGACACGCGAAACGCCTGGTGAAGGACTTCGAGGAGGCCTGGAGGGTTCAATGTATCCCCCAAATGGGCGAAACCCCGACTTCGTGAGACTCACTCGTCCAGCGGCGGCCTGCCGCCAGCCTCCGGGTATAATCCTCTTCGGTCAACGAACTAAACCTCGGGAGCAATGAATGAGCATCCTTATCGACGAGTCGACGAAGGTCATCGTCCAGGGAATTACCGGCCGGGAAGGGTCGTTCCACACCGGGCAGATGCTGGAATACGGTACCAAGGTTGTGGGCGGCGTTCGCGCGGGCAAGGGCGGAACGAAGAGCGAGCACGGATTACCGATATACAATACCGTCAAGGAAGCAGTCTCCGAGACCGGTGCGAATGCATCGATGATCATGGTGCCGGCATCCGGAGCGGCGGACGCCATTTTGGAAGCGAATGCGGCGGGGCTGGAAGTGATCGTTGCCATTACCGAAGGAATTCCGATTCGCGACATGATCGAAGCGGTGCGCATCGTTAAGATGGGCAAGGCACGATTGATCGGCCCGAATTGCCCCGGATTGATCACGCCCGGGAAGTGCAAGATCGGCATACTTCCTGGAAATATCTTCTCGCGGGGCAATGTCGGCCTCGTTTCACGCAGCGGAACATTAACCTACGAGATCGTCGATGAGCTCACTCGCGCGGGCCTGGGACAATCGACTTGCGTGGGGATCGGCGGCGACCCGATGTTGGGCACGAGCTTCATCGACGTGCTTCCCCTGTTCGAGACTGACCCTCAGACCAAAGCCGTGGTTATGGTCGGCGAAATCGGCGGATCGGATGAAGAGGTGGCGGCGGAATATATCAAGAAGATGACGAAGCCGGTGATCGGCTTCATCGGCGGCCGCACCGCGCCCGAGGGCAAGCGGATGGGGCACGCGGGCGCGATCATCAGCGGAAAAACGGGCACTCCTCAAGCGAAGGTCGCCGCGTTCCAGGATGCCGGGGTATCGGTTGCGGATACCACGCACGATATTCCGGCGCTGGTAAAGAAAGCGCTAGGAGCTTAGAATGCCCACTCCGATTGCCGATATAGAGTTGGTCAAACGCCTGGTTGTCGAAGCGGGCAAACGAGCGCTGGAACATTGGGGCAAGATCGATCACGAATTCAAGGCCGACAGCAGCTTCGTGACCGCAGTCGATCGAGATACCGAGAAATTCCTCTACAAGGAGTTGAACGCCCCATATGCTGGTTATGCCTTCGTCGGCGAAGAGTATGGCTGGCGCGGCGCAAAGGACGTTCCGGTATGGGTGTGCGATCCCATTGATGGGACGACGAATTACGTTTGCGGCCTGCCTCACTGGGGTGTTTCCGTCGGATTATTGAACGAAGGCGTCTCCCAGCTTGGCGCGGTCTATCTGCCTGCTTTGGACGAACTTTTTTGGGGCGTCCGTGGCGAAGGCTCTTATTGCAACGGAATCCGCCTGCAAGTGCAGGACCGCGATTCGCTGCACGTCGAGGACACCATCTGCGTCACAAGCAACAGCCTGAAGACGCTTAACACGGAAGCATTGAATGGACGCCTGCGATGTTTGGGCAGCATTGCCGCGGAGCTTTGCAACACGGCGAGAGGCAGCCTCTGCGCGACCATCGGTCTACACGAAGGCATCGTCGATATCGGCGCCGCCCTCTGCATCTGCGCGGAAGCCGGCTGCGAGTTTACCTACCTGGCCGGGCCCCCGGTGGACGTTGCCGCGCTGCTGGAAGCCCGCCGCACCGACGAGCACTTCGTATATGCCCCGCCGAGGTTGACGCAGTTTCTTCAGACCGTGCTCAAGCGGCGGACGGCTTAACCAACAACACCCCGTTCGGCCAAGACGCGGATAGGACGGCATTTCAAAGCTCTGTGCAAAGGGCGCCTAGACCAATTACCTGCAGCGTTGCGCGACCGCTCCGGGTCTCTTATTTCTTGCGCCAACCAAATTGTCAAGGTTCAAACGATATCGCTTGCTCACCGCACTGAGCGGTATTCGAGTTCGCGGCCTGTTTATCGTGGTCTCGGCGAACGTATTACGGCGTGACTGGAGGCTTAATGGTGAAAGCTGAATGCTGAA
>JBGPOG010000115.1:0-9914 GCA_041487935.1 Chthonomonadia bacterium
AATTTGAGCATGGAATCGGCGCAAGGTCGATTTGGTGTTTTTGTTGTTGCGGCTTTAGCCGCCCGACGTTCGAGAATCACGTAGTTCAGTCAGTCCGGCGGGCCCGTGCGTGCGGAATAACCTGAATGTCATCGTGTGGTTGCGTTCGGTGGGGTCTCACAGCCCTACGCGGATTAGCTGCTGGCCCGTGGTGGGAGTTTAGGCTCCTTCGGAAGCGAAGCTGCGGAGGAGACACCACGAGAACGAGGATACGCCGATGATATAATCCTGAGGCGGGGAACCGTACCGGGTGATGATGCGGGGGCAAGGGACGGGTCGAGCCGTCCAAAGGGCCAGGCGAGCCCGGCGCGCCTTTGTACCCAAGTCAAACTGAGCCGTGTGGATCGCGGGTCGTTGCCGCCGGGAGGCGGCTGCTTCCCATCTTCCACCCGTTCTCCAGGTACCCATCCGTTCCGTCCCGGCGCCGAAAGCGCTCTAAGGAGCGGTCATAATCTGGCGGTCCGATTGGGCCTCCTAATATAGGGTGTACGAGCGGCGCGCGAGCCGTCCTACGGTGAGAACCGCCGGCCGGGCGGTTGGCGCGCCGTTTGATCCAAAGTACGAATCCAAGTATTCCTACCATCCTCGCAATTCCACGGTCATGGAAAAAGGTTTGTACTGGTGTTTTTACGACCTAACAGGAGTCTGGAGATGCTTACCGAGTACGTATCACATTTTGGCTTGCGCGAGACGCCGTTTGCGAGGAATCAAAATCCCAAATGGCTCTATCTCTCTACGCAGCATAAAGAAGCGATCCTGAAGACTCGGTGGACCATCGAGGAGCGCGGGGGCCTCGTGCTCTGGCGCGGCGACGTGGGACACGGCAAGTCTTCTATGATTGAATATCTCATGACCGTCTGGCCGAAGCAGTTCGGCTGGAACTGCGCCAAACTGCAAAACACGGGCACAATCACCAGCCCGCGCGCCTTCTTGAGCGAGGTGACTGCAGCGTTTGGTTTGGAACCTGAATCAAATGCCCGCCTGATGGCGACGCAACTGGAGAACTGGCTCCTGTCCCAGGATATCGAAGGCAAAACGACGCTCCTCTTCATCGATGAGGCGCAGACTATCAGCTCGCGCGCTTTCCCGGTTGTCCGCGATCTTCTCAACCTTCAGACCCGCGATCGGATTCTCTTGCAGATCGTTCTCTGCGGCCAACTCACCGTCGACAAGAAGCTGAAGAACTTCCCAGCCTTGCGCAGCCGGATCGCTTCGGTCTCAACGCTCGCGCCGCTGAATTACGAGGAAACCGACGCGATGCTGCTGCACCGGTTCGACCTTGCAGGGGCCTCGGATCCATTCCGGATCTGCACGCCGAAAGCGGTTCGCAGCATCTACGACTATACGCATGGCGTGCCGCGCGACTTCATCACTGTCGCTGAATCGGCCATGAAGGAAGCGTTCTTGCGAGATGCCGCGCGTATCGACCTGGAGCACGTGGAGCAGGCAATCAAGAGCCTGACCGGGCGGCAGGACTACATCCCGGTCTTCGGAAACGAAGAAATGCCGGCTGTACCGCGGCCGCTGATGGTTGACCGGGCAACACTTTCGACGCTCCAGACCATGCAGAGCTACGCAAGGGCGGCGTAGCGGGTTCTTGACGATGGACGATGGACAGGCCCGCCGCGCCGAGCATGGGCGTCGTTCTGACAGCACAGCGGCTTCAATTGTCATCTATGAAAACCGGCGTAAAGATCGTCCATCGTCTCTAGTCCATCGTCCATCGTCTGAAACCCGGCGATTGACCACCGGCCACTTACGGCACATCCACGCACTGGGGTCCGTGGACCGCCGGCAGCGGCCGGTGGCCAGTCGCCGGTTGTTCTTGCATTGACCTCTGCCGTTCCCCTGCCGGTATAATGATTAGGCAAGCGTTGAGTGTTAAGTATTGAGCGTTAAGTGTTAAGCCCGTCATACTTGGTCGCCCGCTATATACTCAATACTAAACACTTAATACTCAATTCTCTCTTGGGGAACCACCATGATCGCAACCGCCCACCCATCGCCGTTCGCACAAGTCACCCAGGCGCCGCCCGATCCGATTCTCGGGCTGACCGAAGCGTTCAACTCCGATTCCAACCCCAATAAGGTGAACCTCGGCGTTGGCGTGTTTCAAAACGATCTTGGCAAGGTGCCCCTCCTGAAGGTCGTTCGCGAGGCTGAAGAGCGGTGGCTGGCGAAAGAAGACACCAAGAGCTACCTGCCCATCGACGGCGTTGCGGCATACAACCGGCAGGTTCAATCGCTGATGTTCGGTGCGGCCTCCCGGTTCTTCGAGGACGGCAGGGCAGTGACGGCGCAGGGATTGGGCGGGACCGGCGCATTGAAGGTCGGCGCCGATTTCTTGAAGCGATTCATGCCGGAATCGGGTGTCTGGATAAGCAGCCCAAGCTGGGAAAATCACCGCGCCCTCTTCGAAGCTGCCGGTTTTACCGTCGAGAGCTATCCTTATTACGACCCGGAAACCCATGGCCTCGACTTTCCACGGATGCTTGGAGCGTTGCAGAAGCTTCCGGCTAAGAGCATCGTCGTTATCCATGCGTGCTGCCACAATCCGACCGGAGTCGACCTCAGCCGGGATCAATGGCGGACGCTCGTCGATCTGTTTCAGTCGACCGATTTCGTTCCGTTCCTTGATTTCGCCTATCAGGGGTTTTGCCAGGGAATTGAAGAGGACGCGTTTGCCGTTAGGGCGTTCGCGGCCGCGCAAATCCCTTGTCTAATCGCAAACTCTTTCTCCAAGTCGTTCTCGATGTATCGCGAGCGGGTAGGCGGCCTGACGATTGTGACCGGCGATGCCGATGAATCGAAGCGCGTCCTCAGCCAGTTGAAGCGGGTGATCCGCAGCAACTACTCGAGCCCGTCTTCAAATGGAGCGCAAGTTATCGCCCTCATTTTGTCGGATCCGGATTTGCGAGCCCGTTGGGAGGTCGAGGTCGCCGAAATGCGCGACCGAATCAAGAGGATGCGCTCGCGGTTCGTCCAGATGCTCGGTGAGAAGGGCGTTTCACAAGACTTCAGCTTTATAGAGCGGCAGAACGGCATGTTCTCGTATTCAGGCTTACCGCTGGAGGCAGTCCGAAAACTTCGCGGCGACTACAGCCTGTACATCGTAGACAGCGGCCGAATCTGCGTCGCCGCTATGAACGAAAGCAATCTCCCATACATCTGCGAATCCATCGCGGCGGTACTAAAGGCATAAGAGTGAGTGGTGATTAGTGATTGGTGAGAGGTAACGCATTGCACCAACTCACCACTCACCACTCACCACTCACCAGACTCTCATGCTTCTCACCATCACATGCGAGGCCGAGCGCGCTACAGATCTCGGCTATCTGCTTCATAAGAACCCGGCCAACGTTCATGTTGCGGAGCTGTGGTTCGGCAAAGCGCGCGTCTTCTACCCCGAGGCGACGGATCATCGCTGCACCGCTGCCTTGCTGCTCGAAGTCGATCCTATCAACCTCGTGCGCGGACCGAATCGGGGAATGGACCAATACGTCAACGACCGCCCATACGTCGCGTCGAGCATGATGAGCGTCGCGCTCGGCGAAGTATTTCGGTCCGCCATGGGTGGCAAGAGCAGCGAACGACCCGAACGCGTAGATGAGAATATGGCGCTTCGCGCGACGCTGCCGGCGGTGAATTGCGACGGCGGGGAGCCGTTGATCCGAAGGCTCTTCGAGCCACTCGGTTATCAAGTGGAGATTGCGCGATCTCCACTCGATTCCAGGTTCCCACAGTGGGGCGAGAGCAGCCTGTATTCGGTGACAATCGCAGCCGCACAAACCGTGCGGGACCTGCTTGTACACCTATACATCCTCATCCCGGTGCTGGACAACACAAAGCATTACTACGTGGACGAGACGGAGATCGACAAGCTCTTGCGCCGTGGCGAAGGGTGGCTTGCAAATCACCCGGAAAAGGAGTTGATCGCGCGCCGCTATCTCGTCTACAGGCGGAAGATGGTCCAGGCTGCATTGGAGCAGCTCCGCGAAGAGGAGACCCCAGACGAAACCGATTCCGCGGCGGAAGAGGAGGAGATCGAGCGTCCGGTTCGCCTGAACGATGCGCGCATGTTAGCGGTGCTGGCCGCCGTCCGTGACACATCGCCACCGGCCAGGCGCGTGATCGATCTCGGCTGCGGCGAAGGCCGGCTTCTGAAACTGCTCCTTGACGAGCGGGGCATCGAGGAAATCGCCGGCGCCGACGTCGCACCTTCAGTCCTGACGCGCGCTGAGCAGAACCTTAAACTCGATCGGATGCCCGAGCGCAAACGAGCCAGGATTCAGCTCATTCAGGGCTCGCTGGTCTATCGGGACGAGCGGTTCAGCGGGTTTGACGCCGCGACCCTTGTTGAGGTCATCGAGCATCTGGACCCGCCGCGTCTGGCAGCTCTGGAACAGGTCGTCTTCAAACACGCGCGTCCGAGACGGGTGATCGTGACAACTCCTAACGCAGAATACAACTCCCACTGGCCCAGCCTGCCCGCCGGTAAGTTCCGGCACCGCGATCACAGGTTCGAGTGGACTCGGGCTGAATTCCAGGAGTGGGCGGCGGGACTCGCCGGTGCGCACGGCTACACACTGGTATTCCAGGGCATCGGCGAAGAAGACCCGGCGCTCGGTTGCCCGACGCAGATGGCGGTGTTCGAGCGGGTGGATCGATGACGGAAGACGGGAGACGGATAACGATCTCTGAAGACGGTCGATGGTAGGTCAGGATGGATCGCCGGGTGTTGTTGCAGATGCGCGGAGAAGCTGGGATGGGTCGGTTGCTCCCATCGTTTGCGTTGGGCGCAGGAGCGTTTCGCAGGGCGAATCAGGTGCAAGCGCGGGGTGCAAGAGCGTGCCGCGTGCTTGCATCTCGTTTATGCGGGCTTCCAATTGAGGTAAACATTCTTTCGCTGCTTCTCTAACTTCGGCATGCTTAGAACTTAAGGCGATGTCTTTCACGGATTGCAGAGTGCTCGCATCCGCGACAAATGGCAGCGCCTTTAGAATGGCAAGCGTTAAACTGCGATCCGGTTTCGTTAGCGCCCTGTTCAAGCAATCCAACTGATGAACTGAAAGGACTGTCGCATTAGAAGACTTGACTAGCGGTAAAAGCCGGATTAACGCCTCGCGGGATGTCAATGAAACGCGTTCATCCTGCGCTTGTACACCTTCGCAGAAGAACCCAATGCTGCGCACGTCATCGAACAGTGCGAGACCACAAGTCAGATGACTCCGCCTCCAATACGCGCCCATGATCACAACCGTTACAGCACCCCAAGCGCCTCCAATACCGGCAAATCCGGTCCATCTCCCTGTCACAAGGTACATCAGTCCCGATACTGTGAGGACGACAAGTGCTTGAAAAGCGATTAACGCAGCAACAAAAAGTGGCATTCTCCGCCGAAAGGCCGAGTTTGTTTCGATATCGCTCAGTAATATTTCGAGAGCTGGCGGCCCGAGCTCCCTCAATGTTTCTTCCGCTGCCACGCGTTTAGGAGTTCGGTCTCCTTGTGAATCCCGCAGGAGCGCATTAACCCGCGACCGAAGTTTCTTTTCGTCTCGATCCATACGTGCCATAATCTTGCCTCAATACGCGTTTCGTGATTGTAATTATTGACTCCTTCTCAGGATAGGCAGTGTCTATCGTCCATCGTCTACCGTCAATCGTCATACACTCGTCATGACTACAACGCTGACAATTCCAAACTTCTCTCTCGTCCTCCTCATCGGCGCGAGCGGAAGCGGCAAAAGCACGTTTGCAGCTAAGCACTTCCTGCCAACGGAAGTCCTGAGCTCGGATCGCCTGCGCGGCGTCGTTAGCGACGATGAGAACAGCCTAGAGGCCACCAACGATGCCTTCGATGCCCTGCACTACCTGGCAGCCATTCGATTGCGCAGGCGCAAGCTCGTGGTGGTGGATGCGACCAACGTTCAGCCGGATTCGCGCAAGCCCCTGCTCAAGCTTGCCGCCGATCACGACGCGTTGGCGGCCGCCATCGTGCTAAATCTACCGGAGCGCGTTTGCCAGGACCGCAATCGTACGCGTCCCGAGCGCGATTTCGGCCCGCACGTCGTGCGCAATCAAACGCGCAGCCTCCGCCATTCACTGCGAGATCTGCGCCGGGAAGGATTCCGGTATGTCTACGTTCTGGACGAGAACCGAATTGATGCCGCTCAAATTGAGCGCACGCCTCTCTGGACGGACCGCAGCACGGATCACGGCCCATTCGACATCATCGGAGACGTACACGGGTGTTGCGACGAGTTGGTAGAACTATTGGGTCTGCTTGGGTACGTCGCGGACGATGGACGATCGACGATGGACGATGTTCAGGCCCACGAGGAACCAGATCCCGCCTGGACGCCTGGGAGTGGCATCGATCAAGCGGTCCCAGGTCACCGGCATGCCGCTCCCCATCGTCCATCGTCCATCGTCGATCGTCATCCGTCCGAAGATCATCGTCCATCGTCTATCGTCCATCGTCCTACCGCAAACCATCGTCCATCGCCCATCGTCTATCGTCACCCCGAAGGTCGAAAGGCCGTCTTCCTGGGAGACCTCGTAGACCGCGGGCCCAAAGTCGTCGAGACGGCGAGACTGGTCATGGAAATGGTTGAGGCGGGACAGGCGCTTTGCGTGCCGGGAAATCACGATATCAAGCTGATGCGCTGCCTGCAGGGCAAGAGGGTACAGATGACCCACGGACTGCCCGATACCGTCGCCCAGATCGAATCCCTTCCTGAAGACGGGCGCGAGGACTTTCGCCAGGAGTTTGTCAAGTTCGTAGACGGAATGGTTTCGCACTATCTCCTGAATGACGGAAAGCTCGTCGTCGCCCATGCTGGAATGATCGAGTCATACCAGGGGCGCGCGTCGGGACGCGTCCGCGAATTCGCCATCTGGGGCGACACAACCGGTGAAACAGATGAGTTTGGCCTTCCAATTCGGTATCCCTGGGCGACCGAGTATCGCGGAAGCGCGCTCGTCGTTTACGGCCACACACCTGTTCCGGAAGCTGAATGGCTCAACCGAACCATCAACATCGACACCGGCTGTGTGTTCGGCGGTAAGCTCACCGCTTTGAGATATCCGGAGCGCGAGTTCGTGCAAGTTCCGGCGAAACAACTATACGCCATTCCGGCGAGACCGTTCCTACCAGACGATGGACCATTGACGATGGACGATCAAGGCTCTGCACCGTCTATCGTCCATCGTCTATCGTCACCGCTACGCTCGTCCGACGACGATTTGCTCGATGCAAAAGATGTCCTCGGAAAGCATATCATCAACACGCGGCTCGCCGGCAACGTCATCGTCAAGGCGGAGAACTCCGCGGCAGCTTTCGAGGTTATGAGCCGTTTCGCCGTAGAGCCCCGCTGGCTTATCTATCTTCCGCCGACGATGTCACCCTGCGAAACCAGCTCCGAGCCCGGCTATCTGGAATACCCGGCCGAGGCATTTTCCTATTATTACGAGCAAGGTATCGGATCGGTTGTCTGCCAGACCAAGCACATGGGCAGCCGCGCCATCATCGTCATCTGCCGCGGCGAGCAGGCTGCTTTCAAGCGATTCGGCGCCCGCAACGCGATCGGCGAGTGTTATACGCGCACCGGAAGGCGGTTCTTCGAGGATGAATCACTGCATCGAAGCTTTCTGCAAGAGGCATGCGGCGCGTTCGAGGGCTCCGGGCTATGGGATGAACTGGAAACCGATTGGGCATGCATCGACTGCGAGCTCATGCCCTGGAATGCCAAGGCGCAGGGATTGTTGCGGAATCAATATGCTCCGGTCGGAGCGGCTGCGAAGCTCGCCCTCACCGCGGCGGTCGAAGTAACGCGAAAGGCCATGGTCCGGGGAATCGGGCTGGGCGGTCTGGACGAATCGCTCGAACGAAGGCTGACGGACGCGGAGTTATTCACACAAGCGTACGGGCACTACTGCTGGGACGTGGCGGGACTGGGCGGCCTTCGAGTAGCGCCGTTTCATCTGCTCGCGACCGAAAGCAAGACTTACTTCGACCGCAATCACGACTGGCACGTATCGACCCTGGCCAGACTCGTCGAAGCAAGTCAGGTCTTTATGCAGACGGAGAACCGGTCAGTGGGCTTGCTGGAAGCGTCCTCTCAGGCAGCGGCGGTTGATTGGTGGATAGATTACACGGGATCCGGCGGCGAAGGCATGGTTGTAAAGCCAAAGGATTTCGTGGTGCGCGGCTCGCATGGCCTAGTTCAGCCAGCGATAAAGGTGCGAGGTCGCGATTATCTTCGAATAATCTATGGACCGGAGTATACCGAGCCCGATAACATCTCACGTCTGCGAAGCCGCGCCTTAGGAAGAAAGCGCGGCCTTGCCGCACGCGAATTCGCGCTCGGAGTCGAGGGACTGGAGCGCTTTGTTCGACATGAACCCCTGAGAAGCGTTCACGAATGCGCGTTTGCCGTGCTGGCGCTGGAGTCGGAGCCTGTTGATCCCAGGCTGTGACGATCGGACGATAGACGATGGACGATGGACGATAAATGCGGGTCACCTCCAACGTTAAACGATGTGAAATCGACGGACTGAGCCGTCCCGGCTCCATCGTCCATCGTCTATCGTCCACCGTCTATCGTCCATCGTCAACTGTCCATCGTCTGGTAGAATATCCGCACTATGCGGATAACGATTCTCGGCAGTGGAACTTCGCACGGCGTTCCGATGATTGGGTGCCGATGCCCCGTTTGTGCCTCGGATAACCCGAAGAACCGCCGTTTCCGCCCATCCGTCGCCATCGAACAAAACGGCAAGACAATCCTGATCGATACCACGCCCGAGCTCCGGGTGCAGTCCCTGGCCGTCGGGCTCAACCGAGTGGATGCAGTACTTCTCACCCACACCCATGCCGACCACATCTTTGGATTGGACGATCTCCGCCGCTTCAACGACCTTACCGGCGACGAAATACCCTTGTTCGGCGACGCGCAAATCCTGGAGGACGTCCGCCGCATTTTCCCCTATATCTTCACGGAGACCCAAGAAGGCGGCGGCAAGCCGCGAATCCGGCTCTCGGAAGTTGCGCCCGAGTTCCATCTGTTTGGGCTAAACGTTCAGTCGTTCTATGTGTACCACGGCAAGCTGCCGGTTCTGGCATACAGGTTTGGCCGCTTCGCGTATGTGACCGATGTAAGCGAGATTCCGCCGGCATCGATGGAGAAACTTTACAATTTGGACTTGCTGATCCTCGACGCGGTGCGAATTAAGCCGCATCCGACCCATTTTGGGCTATACCAGGCTCTCGAGGTGGTCGAAAAGCTGAAGCCCGAGCAGACGCTTTTCACCCATCTCTCTCATCAATTCGATCACGACACAATAAACGCCCAACTCCCCGCCTATGCACAACTTGCGTACGACGGGCAAATCATCGAGGTTAGTGTTCCGTAACCAGTGACCAGTAATCGGGAAGAGAGGCATTGCGGACATACTGATTACTGGTTACTCGATCGCTGATCACTCTTCACTCGGGTATAATGGGCCAGCGTTCAATTGGAGGATTTTATCGGCCATGCAGACTACATCCTACCCGCTCTGGGAATGGCTTTTCATCGCTGTTACAATTGTGCCTGCTCTTCTTGCACTCGCTTTCTTCATGCTGCGGGAGTTCTTTGGGCCAAAGCCCCGGAAGACGATCCGCGTTGAGAATCTGACCATCGAGCTCTGGGTAAAGGAGCGCAAGTTCCCGGCCAAGGCGGATTGCGTCATCGTGCCGGTGGCGCCTGACCTTAAGATGGTTACCGGGGTCGCCAAGATGGTACGGGACGCGACGGCAAATAAGGTCCAGGCGGAGGCGGACGCAGTCGCTCCATTGCCTGCAGGCGACGCGTTTATCAGCGGCGCCAGGGGAA
>JBGPOG010000116.1:0-9898 GCA_041487935.1 Chthonomonadia bacterium
CCCTTTATAACAGCTTTACCCAGCGCGGACGCGAGCTGGATTCCGTGTCGATCGTCGACTGGATCAACGAATCTGTCCCTGGCGGCATCGGGTCCCGCCTCGGACAGTTACTCGACGTGGCCTATAACATTGAATATGGCGCCGAGTGTTCGCAGCAAAGCGCGCTTAATCTTCTCTACTTGCTCGGATTTTCCGGCCCGGGGCAATTCCGGATCTTTGGGAAGTCGAACGAGAAGTTCCGTGTCCGAGGTGGCAACGATCAGCTTCCGGCGCTGCTCGCCCAGCAGCTCTCAGGCCAGATAAACGCCGGATATGCGTTGATCGCCATCCGCCTGAATAGCGCGGGTACTTACACGCTATCATTCCAGCGCGGATCACGCGTGGCCGACGTCGCCGCCGATGAGGTCGTTTTGGCGCTGCCGTTCTCAGTCTTGCGGACGAACGTCGACTACTCACGAGCAGGATTTAACACGATCAAGCAGATCGCCATCCGCGAGATCGGAATGGGCACGAATTCGAAGCTGCACGTGCAGTTTTCGAGCCGGTATTGGGAGAGTCTCGGCTGCAACGGTGCGACCTACTCGGACACGGGTTACCAGAACACGTGGGATGTGACTCGAGCCCAACCGGAAACTTCCGGAATACTCGTCGATTATACGGGAGGCAACATCGGAGCGTCCTTTGGCTCCGGCACGCCGGCAAGCCGCGCAAAGCAGTTTCTCTACCAGATTGAGCCCGTGCTGCCAGGCATAACCTCGCAATGGAACGGCCGGGCGACCGTCGATTATTGGGCAGGCAATCCGTGGACGAAAGGGTCCTACTCCTATTGGAAGGTCGGCCAATACACGAGGTTCGCCGGTGCGGAGCGGGAGCAGAGCGGGAACTGCCATTTCGCCGGCGAGCACACGTCCATCGATTTCCAGGGTTACCTGAACGGGGCAGTGGAGTCGGGTGAGCGAGCCGCGAGTGAAGTGATTGCTGATTTATGACTTTGATTACGCAAGACAGTGGAGCGCTCCTAGTTGCAGTTCAGATTTGGTGAGAAACTACATGTTGGCGCGTCGTTGGGAGGGCGAGGCTCCCAATCTGGTCTCACGAACGGTGAACAGTTACCGCTCCTACCTTGAACAGGAGAATTGTCTCACACGGCGAATAAGCCCGATGTGGCAGTTTGCTTAGATTGCGGGAGGTGTCGTAATCTCTCGCGTCCAGAGGTGGAGCCTCGATCATGGTTGGCGTTGTACTTGCCTTTGCATTTTCCGGCATCTGGGTGTATGCCATCTACCGTGAAGACTGGCGCAACCCGGAGCCTCTCTGGTTGGTCGCGTTGGCGATCCTCGGGGGCGCGGTCGCCGTTCCGCTGGCCGCCTGGACCGAAGGACGTTTGAATCCCGACCTCTCGCTGCTCGACGGCTCGCTGCGTGCCCGCGCTTCCGTTGCCTTTCTTGTCGCCGGGCCGGTGGAAGAGACCTTCAAATTCCTCGCGGTCGCTCTCCTCGTCTGGTTCCAATCACATTTCGACGAACCGCTCGATGGAATTGTCTATGCCGCCGCCGCGGCTGCGGGGTTCGCGCTCGTTGAGAACCTCGGATTCCTGCGCGATGCGCCGGCATCGATTCTGGTCAGAGGCCCGGCTGCCACCGGCGCCCACATTCTCTTCGCGGCCTTCTGGGGAGGGGCGCTAGGGCACGCCAAGCAGATAAACCGCGGATGGCAGCGATTCGGCATCGTCGGAGCCGGCCTCTTGCTCGCTTATCTAGCCCACGGATTGTTCGACCTGACGACGTGGAGCGTCGGCAAAGAGCTGTCGCTCGGTGCCGGGCGAGGCATTCAGACCGGCCTCATGATCGGCTGCGCTCTGTTCTTGATAGGGAGGATTCGGGCCGGGCGACGGGCATCCGAACCAGCCGTGCTACCGGAAACTACCATCGAGCCGGCTGTTGTGCCGGCCGTGATCATCGCAAGTGAGCTAGTCTCGCAACCGGATGATATTACCGCCTGAAGGGCGCTGGGCCGGAACGGCAGTGCCGTGGTCTGCCGATCGTGAAAAGGCATTTGCCGAATGAACGTCGAATCGTTTGTCGCCGGCTCGTTATGTTAATGCGCGGCGTCGAAATATTGTAAACCGTGGCTGCGCGGAAAGGGATTCCCTCATGCAACGAAAGCCCATTTGCTTCGGAATCTGTTTATCTGCAGGACTGATCATGGCCGGCGGCCTAACGTCGAGAACATTCGGAAATCCGGATAAGGCGAAGCCATCCGGTGCGGCAGCGGATGGCATTGAGCTGAGTTACCCGGATGGCCCTCTTTTTGCGGGAGGCGGCGGTAGGCAATAACCCATCTGCCGGAGACCGCGCCGGAAAGCGGATTCCATATCCAGGGGGACTGCGAGGCAACGCTCGCCGGCGAGGCAGCAGTATCTTTTGGTCCGGGTATCGTTGGATATCAATTGCGCAACCACATGATCCTTGCACTCGATCAAACGCGCCCCGCCCAAGTCTGTGAGGCTGTGGGATCTGGTTTCGATATCCTGCAAGAGCCGTTCCACCGTTGGAGGAAGATCACTTCCGCCACGGTTTACGAGCATATCACGCAGCTCGTGAACGGTTCGCCCGTGCTCGATCGCGGCTAGAATCCTCGGCTCGCTCAACCTCCACAAATCTTCGGAGACGCTGTCGGCAAACAATTCGAGGAAGGCTACATCCCCAGTAGAGCCTCGACGGTTTATCACCGCGATCTCGTAATTCGGCATAACGCGAAGCGTCGTATCGACCTGAAGCGGCGATGGTGAATAGCTGTCGGCAACGCCCAGACAATAGGCGCCGAGTGGGGTCAAGCGGAAATAGAGCAGGCCATCGTACCGGCTGAGAAACCAGAGGTCGTCTGTGCCCCAAAGGTCCGAATAATCCGCTCGTGCGCCGGAGGGATGAACGTACGCAACGTCTACGAGACCCATCGTGGCGGCGTACTCAAAGAGAATGCAAAGCGTATATCTTCCTCCGAGAATCTCCCAACCTGTTCCGTCGTAACCCAGGCTTCCATAGTTCGGGTCGCTTATATAGAGGTTCCAAGCGTTACGCGTGACCTCGAAATTGTTTCCGGAGAGCTGCACGTGGTCGAAGAAATCGTCGACCTCAACCCAACGTCCCACGGGGCATTCCGCCAGTGCGTTCGCAATGGTTTCGCGACGGTTGCCGACCGCGGTCAGTCCGTTCTTACCTTTACCGGTCTGTCCCTTAATGGCATCTATCCGCCGGAGTTCGTCCAGAACTCTCGACTCAAGCCATGCGTTCCAAACGGCGCGTATCGTCTCCGAAGGAGGAGAATGCAGCGCCTTCCGGCCGTTGTTGGTAAGCGACAGTCGTTTGCCCGAAAGCTCGGCGAGGCGACCGCCCTGCAGAATGATTGGCCAGGCGACCGACCGTATCGCTCCGGGCTCTTCAAAGCTCTCATAATCCTCAAAGGCGCTGCCATCATAGAAGTCGCCGCCTTGCAATGTAACTCCGATGAGTGAGACTGTCGACGCCGAAGGAAGCATGGTCTTATCGCTAACGCTCACTTTGCCGGCGTGAATCAGCCGCAGGATGTCCATCAACTCATTTTGAGCGGAAACCTCCATTTCCCGCGTTACGACTTGAAGGGGATGTTCGCCCGATTCAGATGTTCTCTTCCACCTTCGATACCCTCCTCGGGGTTCGCCGTGCGTCTGGGGGATGGTTTCGGAAGATTTCAGCTTCGTCGATTCGGGAGCCGGCACGAACTCACGAAGTCTTTCAAGGAGCTCGATCGGGATCTCCGAACCGAAGATCAATAGGCTGAGCGGCGTCGGGTCACGTTGATAACTGTACTTTCCAGCGGTGTAGAATTCCGGCTTTCCACCGTACTTAATGCCAAAATGGCTTGCGTTGAAAGTACCGTTCCACGAGTGAACGGCTTCGGAAACAGCCGTCCTTTGTAACGGGTCCAGGCGCTCCCATATCTCCCTGAGATCGATGGTCTTCAACTCGCCTAAGATCGTTGCAATAATGCCGTGCTTTTTCATCGGCGCAATCTTGATCGAAAGCAGCTTGAGGAGCTTCTTTAGCTCCTCCACGGTCATAATATCCAATTTGAACTTGAGGCGGCTCGTAGAATTGGGGGCCAGATTCACTGAAAAGGAACGCTCCTTTCTTCGGATACCGTAGGGGTGTGTCGATATTCCAAGTTCGGGTTAAAAATCATCCGCTAACCACACGCAGGCGGGAGGCATGAGGCGCGCCAGGAAATCGAATTCAGTCTCATTTGTTACGCCGATCCGGTCCCACTTTCTCAGCTCGAACAGCGACGGAGACCCCCAGTACGCCTGAGTCAATGCCCGGATGTCTAGCGTTACGCCTGCTGCGTCGCTTGTGCGCTCAGCCCTAACCATGCCGGCCTCCGCAGTTACTCGCCAGGTCCCCGCATTCCACGGAGCTTTATCGTCTGCCAGCTCGATTATCGCTGAGCCACGAATATCCGTCGCCGGCTTCAGCGCGCTCGAGGCGGCGCAAACATCCACGATTCGCCCCATTCCACCCGGTTCCAATTTCACTTCGACGTCCCAGTTTGCAACGATCGACCAGATCGGATCGTCCGGCAGCCCCCGCCACTTGAAGGATTCGGCGTGCATCGAATGGTGCCGCGCAAGCCCAAGCAGCCCTCGATAGGCCCTCGCAGTCACGGCGGCGAACTGATCTGCACAGACCTCCTTGTTGTTCTCCGGGTAGCGCATAATTAGAAAGCCCTCCAGTCGGTCATCCCGTCGATAGATATAGGCCGCGGGCCAGCGGGAGTCGAACTTCAAATGGTATTCCCACCGCTCTTGTCCGCGGGCCAGCGCCCCGTTGTATCTCGAGGCGCAGGCTTCATAGATCGGGTTCAGAGTTTCACCAATATTCTCCAAAACTGGCTGGAGGTGCCGAGCCTCGGCATCCGATGGCAGCAGCCTCAGCGGAACCTGGTTCCACCGGTCCTGCCCGCACCATTCCCAGCCGAAGTCCTGGTAGAACCGGTGGTCGAACGGCGAAAGCAGGGAAAGGTACTGGCCGCGCTCGCGCATCGTTTCCAGGATTCGCATGACCAGCGCTCGGGCATAGCCTCGCCCGCGAGCCGCCGGCTCACACGCGACACCGGCGATGCCGCCACACAGCCGTCGCTCTGCGCCGAAGAACATCTCGTAATCGATTAGCGTCAGCGCGGCCTGCAGCCGCCCGGACTCATACGCCCAGATTCGAGTGTGCGAGGCGAGGTTTTCCGGCGTTATCTCTCGTGGAACGCCCCTTGCGAACGAATGGGACATGATATGCGCATAGCGCGGGATGTCATCGACGGTGATTGCGCGGATTTCCAAGGTTGTGCTCCGTGATGCGTGAGTGTTGCGTGATGCGTGATCCGTGAGGCGATTGGAAAAGTACGCGTGAATGTCATCCTGAACGGAGTGAAGGATCTGTCTTAGCGCAACTTCGTGCAATCTGTGAGATCAAAAGCGGATCCTTCACTCCGTTCAGGATGACGGCATGGTGCGCTTCGTTGACTTTTGCAATTACCTCCCGTGATAGATGACGCCTAGGCCCAATGCTGTTCGGTTAACGATGTAGGGGCGACCCAGTGTGGTCGCCTTTGACCGCGGGCGACCACACAGGGTCGCCCCTACCGACAGACGGATTGATGTTAACCGAACGGTATTGCGCCTAGGCCACAATGCGTTCCTTGCGTAAGGGCGAGATACCTCTCCTTTCAACGCCGGCACTTCCCATTCAGATGGCGCTTAGCTGGTCACGCATTACGGATCACGGGGCGCATCACGGATCACGTGAATTCCGCTTGACAGTGTCCGGCGACTGGCCTATAATACAAGCAGACTAAGAAGGAGGTGGTGGCTAATATGGATTATAGTCAACAGGGGGACGGCGAGGACTAGCCTCGTTTTAGCCTTCGGGTCATGAACGGAGACCTTCGCCGTTCTCCAATGAAGCCGGGTATCGGGTGACCGCTGCCCGGCTATATATTTGCCACCGCGCCCGTCACCAGCGTCAGCGGAATGATGTCCGCCTCCGGCTGGAAAGAGGCTGCCGACTCTCCTAGAGCGCCATCGGTCGTCGGTTCGATAAGCCGGATAGGTGCAACCCTCCCGATGAGATGGCTCCCACCCGCGAACACCGCCTTGATGTAGTTCTCCGTGTACCCGCCCAGCAGCCCGCCCTCCTTCTCCTTGCCCTCCACGAGCACGCTAAGCGTCTTACCTAGGTAGCGTGAGATGTACCGCTGCTGCGTCTGCCGGCAGACCTCCGCAAGTTCTTTGCTTCGAGATTCCTTTTCCTCGTCTGGCACCTGTTCGGCGAGATCCGCCGCAGGCGTTCCGGGCCTCTGCGAGTAGCGGAAGATATGCGCCCGAGCGAACCCCACGATCCGGGCGACGTGCAGGGTGCTCTCGAAGGCCGCGCGATCTTCCGTTGGGAAGCCTACCATGATATCGCTGGTGATTGCCAGATCGGGCAGCCTCAGATAGGCTCGCTCGCAAAGGCTTAGATAGAACTCCCTGCCATACGGCCGGTTCATCAGCTTCAGAATCCGGCTGTCGCCGCTCTGGATCGGGATGTGCAAGTGGTTGCAGAGCTTCGGTTCTTCGGCGAAGGCGTCCAGCAGCGAATTGGTAACTTGCGTAGGCTCTATCGATGAGAGCCGTATTCGCTCGATTCCTGAAACGCGCGCTAATCGCACCAGCAGCTCCGCCAGATCCGGACCACAAGAACCGGCCCGCTCTCCGTACGAGCCAACCAGCACTCCCGTGATCACGATCTCCCGGTATCCACGGTCAGCTAGACGCTCAACTTCTTCCACGATCTCCCGTTCCGGACGAGAGGCCATTACCTTCCGTGTGTAGGGAATAGAACAGAACGAGCAAAAGACGTTGCACCCGTCCTGGACTTTAACCGTGGCGCGGGTCCTGCGGACGTAGGAGGGGTGAGTGATGAGTGGTGAGTGGTGAGTGCTGAGTGGTGAGTGCTGAGTGCCGGAATCGTGCTCGTCCTCGTCGTCGTGCCCGTTGTCGGACTTTTGTCTTCTTCCAGGCAATACAAGCCTATCTTCGAAAACCGGATACGCGCTCAAGAGATATTCCAGTGTCTTCAGTTTCTCCGGATTGGGAACGACGAGCGATGCCTCCTCGACCGTCTCCCCCTTGATCTTGGCCATCTCGCCGTAGCACCCGGTCATGACGACCACGGCATCCGGATTCTGCCGGGCGAGCCGCCGCACCATCTGTCGCGACTTCCGCTCCGCCGCCTGGGTGACGGAGCAAGTGTTAATCACATAAACGTCCGCACGCTCGTTGAATTCCGTAATGGCAAAGCCCCGCTCCTCGAAGCTGTCGAGGATGCGCTGCGTCTCATATTGATTTACTTTGCAGCCAAGCGTGGCGAATGCTGCGGTGGGCATGTCAATGGATCCTGTATCGGTACGTTCCGGGAGAGGAGTCTACCAGAAATCTCGCATGGGCGTCAAAACCGGTATGCTATGTTACAACGCGGTCGAGGATGAAGAACCGGCTTTCCTTGTATTGATCCGGTTCTCTTCACCCTGAAGTATCATGAAGTAAGTTCCGCATGTATGCTCCTTGGAAACTCAAGCCAGGCGCATTCCCTGAGTAGCCGGCCGCAGCACGTAATTGTACTCGTCGTTGGAGAGATTCTCTTGGCAATAATGATGCGCGGGCCCATGCCCGGTCCGGTGAAACCGATCAAACGCGAAACGCTGCTGCGAATTGCGCTCACCTTCTCGCCATACAAACCCCAGGTCTTCTGGACGTGCGTGGCTGTAATGGCTTCCGCCGGGTTGGGCCTGCTTTCACCCTTCTACCTGCAAACCATCGTCAACCGCGGATTGCTGGGCCGCGACCTGAGTGTGGTCACGCGATACACGCTCTACACCCTCGGCGCGACCATCGGCGGGATCGCCTGCGGGCTTGCATATGGGTACTTGAGTACCGTCGTGGGCCAGCGGATCATGCGCGACTTCCGAAACCGCCTCTACGATCATCTGCAGGGCATGTCGCTCAGGTTTTTCACCCAGACACGTACGGGTGAGATTCAATCCCGCCTGGTGAGCGACGTCGGCGGGATTCAGTCGGTTGTCAGCGACACCGCGGCGAACGTGCTCTCCAACGTTACGACAGTGATCTCAACCTTGATTGCAATGATCTACATGGACTGGCGGCTCACGCTTCTATCCGTTGGCGTCCTTCCAATATTCGCAGGATTTGGGTCACGCATCGGCTCTTACATGCGAGATGTTCGCGGCAAGATCCAGAGCCAGCTTGCTTCTCTCAACTCGACAATGCAAGAGACGCTCTCGGTCTCAGGCGCCCTGCTGACGAAGACAAGCGGTCGGAGGGCGCTCGCGCTGGAGCATTTCCGGAAAGAGAATGACGAGCTGACCGCAACACAGATCAAAATGGCGATGGTGATGCGTGCCTTCTTCAACTTGATCGGGGCAACGTTCTCCATCACGCCGATCCTTGTCTACTGGCTGGCAGGATATTTGATCGCCGGACGCGGCGACAGCCACCTTTCGATCGGCACGATTGTCGCCTTCACAGCCCTGCAGAGCCGCTTGTTCTTTCCACTTACGAGCTTGATCAACGTGCAGGTCGAAGTGATGGGGGCGCTGGCGCTGTTCGACCGCATCTTTGAATACCTCGACCTCGAACAGGAGATCGTCGACGCACCCGATGCGGTGTCACTCGATCCCGCCAAAGTGGCAGGCCACGTGGAGTTCGACCACGTTACGTTCCGTTATGGCGAGAATCAGGAGCATCCGACTCTCGGCGATATTACGTTCACAGCGAAATCCGGCCAGTTGATTGCCCTTGTCGGCCACTCCGGCGCAGGCAAGACAACTCTCACCTATCTAATCCCCAGGCTCTACGACGTGGACGAAGGGCGTATGCTTATCGACGGTTACGACGTGAGGAAGATCAAGCTCGAATCGCTGGCTAATCTCATTGGCGTGGTGACGCAGGAGACCTACCTCGTGCACGACACCATCCGTGAGAATCTTAAGTACGGGAAACCCGGCGCAACCGACGAGGAGCTGATATCGGCGGCAAGAGCAGCCGCCATCCACGATCATATCGATTCACTCCCTGAAGGATACCTTACCGTCGTGGGCGAGCGCGGCTATAAGCTTTCCGGCGGAGAGAAGCAGCGCGTGGCCATCGCTCGCGCCATTCTGAAGAACCCTCGTATCCTGATCCTCGACGAGGCGACGTCCGCGCTGGACACTCAGTCTGAGCGCCTGATTCAAACGGCATTATCGAAACTGATGGTGGGCCGAACCACCTTCGCCATCGCGCACCGGCTCTCAACAATCATGGCGGCGGACTTGATTCTGGTGCTTGAATCAGGGCGAATTGTCGAGCAAGGCACTCACAGCGATCTTCTGGCCCGCAATGGTGCGTATGCGAAGCTTTACGAGGCCCAGTTCGAGGACCAGCCGGCCATGGCAGTCGCCAAGTGAGCAGGGCTGCTGCGCGTTTCGTTCCCCATCGTTTGCTCCGGTTGCGCAATCATGGTACGACTTGATCCAATTCGAATTGTGCTTACGGGCAGGTGTTTGCGCGCTGCTTTGGAATAAAAGTACACATAAGGCCGGTCACCGGACAGGGATGGATATGGAACGGCAACTTCCCAATATCGAATGCGAGCGACTTACCCTCCGCCTCCCAACGGAATCGGATGTCCGCGCCGTGCTGGCCTTTTTCACCGAAAATCGCAATTTCCTCACTCCCTGGCACCCGGCCTGGCCCGCCGGATTTTTTACCGCGGACTACTGGCGGCAGCGAGTGAATCGTTTTCGGCACGAATTCGAGCGAGACCAAGCG
>JBGPOG010000117.1:0-9882 GCA_041487935.1 Chthonomonadia bacterium
AGATAGCGGAGCTCGAAGACCAACCGGCATGGACCGCCATCGGAGGCATCGGTGGGCTTCTCCGATTTAAGATTCCGTCTGGCGCGGCGGAATCCAGCGCTGCCGCGTGATATATCGAGAGGCAATCGAAACCGGAGTCCATACAGGGGGCGACGAACAATACTGTCCGCCGCCCCTTCAACGGAGTAATCTACAAGCGGCAGGCAACGGTTGAACCATATTTGAAACGCATATTTGTTATTGGCATCTACCAACACCGCAAGGCGGCGGAACGGATTGTGAGGACTCTACGACTCCACCGGTTCTTCCGGTCCGCGTCTATCCACGTCAGCACAAATGGCCGGGTTTCCGTCGCTGATTTCGACATTTCGCCGCCAGTTGCGGCTTTGATGGGTCTGATCCTCGGAGCGATTCTGGCGAATTACGTCCATCCTATATCGCAGAACTCTTTACCGTCCCTCGCTCGCTACGCAACCCAAGTCAACCTTGTGGTCGTTTCAGGGGCGTCCGCGATTGTATCGATGCTTGTCGCCTGGCTGTTCGACCTCGGCGTGGATGACCGGCTGTTGGCCCGGCTAAAGCACTGGATCTTGCGGGACGAGACCGCCATTGTTGTGGAGGTGAAGGCGGACGACGTTGCCGTTGTGCTCGACTTGATGGGCCGCGCCGAGGGTGGGCATCCGGTCACATTCGTATTGCACCCCCAGGATGATTACAGGCCGAAAGATGAGGATTCACTTCCTCCTCTGGAACCTGTAAGCTCAGAGCGGCTGAGTATCGAGGCGGATCGACTCGCAAAATCGCTTCGGGTCGCGCCTCGTGGACACCGGCAGAAGCGCACGTTATTGCAGCGTTTGATGGAGAACGAATCCACACTACAAGCCGTTCATGAGAGCCTTTCCAAAGCCGTGCAGCTCGAGCAGTCGATCTCAGTCGCGTCCGAATGGCTGCTGGACAACGCGTATATCGTCCAGGGCCATATTGACGAGTTCAGGCGGAGCCTGCCTCGCCGGTTCTACGAAGAGCTCCCGTTGAGCGCGGGAGGCAGGCATGAGGGCTTGCCACGTTCATACGCCGTGGCCAACGAGTTAGTCGCGCTCACCGACGCCCGCCTGGATCGCGAAAATATCCAGACCTTCCTGCGCGGTTTCCAGAGCGAAGCCTCGCTGACGATCGGCGAGCTGTGGTCGCTCCCGCTCATGCTGCGGCTGCGGCTGATCGAATGCGTGAGCAACCTCGCCGTTCGAGTTGAGCGGCGCCAGCAGGACAGCGAATGGGCAGACTTTTGGGCGAACCGCCTTATGAACGCCAACCGGCGGCAACCCCTCCGTCTGCTGGCATTGGCGGCGTCTCTGGCAGAGGAGCAACTGGACCTCACGCCACACCTTGCCGATCAACTGGTCAGCCACCTGTACGATGAGGAGTCCGTGCTTTCGCCAGTACGACTCTGGGCCGAGCAGAAACTGGGTAGTCCGCTCGAAGATGTCTTTCAGGCGGAACAGCGGCGGCAGGCTGCGGAGCAGGTAGCCCTTGGCAACTCTATCAGCAGCCTGAGGTTTCTTTCGCAAGTCGATTGGCGCGAGATATTCGAAGCGGTCAGCCGTGTCGACGCCGAGCTTTGGGCCGACCCGGCAGGCGCATATCCTAACATGGATTTCCTTACGAGGGATCGTTATCGCCATTCGATCGAGGAGATCGTTCGCGGGAGCAAGGCAACTGAAGAGACGGTTGCCCACCACGCCATTGAGCTGGCGCGGGCCGCCGATCGTGACCTGGAGAGGCATGTTGGCTATTACTTCGTCGACAGTGGGCGCCAGAC
Organism: Chthonomonadia bacterium; assembly: GCA_041487935.1. Classification (GTDB taxonomy): domain Bacteria; phylum Armatimonadota; class Chthonomonadetes; order Chthonomonadales; family CAJBBX01; genus JBGPOG01. The sequence continues at coordinate 1,820 of JBGPOG010000117.1, forward strand.
ACTTGAAAGTCTTGTAGGGAGCAGGCCTCCGATAGCTCAACGAATTCGGCGTTGGGCGTTTCGACATCCTGCATTCGTCTACTTCAGCAGCATCTCTGCCATGGTTTTGTGCGTCGTGGCTGCGTACCTTGATATTGCACTTCACTCAGGAGCCGGGTACCTCGCCGGGGCTCTGTTCGGCATGCTCCTGCTCGCGCCCGCATTTGAACTTGCCGTTCAGATATCCAATTACCTACTCAACCGTCTCATACCGCCGCGCGTTCTGCCGAAGATGCTGTTCGAGGAAGGAATCCCAGACGAGTGGCGCACTCTCGTAGCCGTACCAATGATGCTGCTCACTCCGGAGAGTATTCGAGAAGAGGTCGAACGCCTGGAAATACGCTCTCTGGCAAATCCGGATCCGAATCTGAGATTTGCCCTAGTTAGCGATTTTGCCGATGCTCCCGAGCCACACATGCCGGAAGACGCTAACCTACTCGACGTAGCCGTTTGCGGCATCCGGGAGCTAAACCGCAAGTATGCCACGGCACGGTTCTCTCTATTCCATCGAGAACGTCAATGGAGCGGGTCCGAACAGCGGTGGATGGGTTGGGAACGAAAGCGGGGCAAGATCGAGCAGCTCAACCGATATCTATTGGGCGACTCCGCTCAGGATATTACGAACATCCTACTTGTCGGGGAGAAGGAACAGCTTGGCCCTATCCGAAACGTGATCACGCTGGATTCGGATACCCAGTTACCTCGGGATACAGCGAGGCGGTTGGTTGAGACAATCGCGCATCCGCTTAATCGAGCCCAACTGTCGGCGGACGGTAGTCGCGTGGAGCGAGGCTATACGATCATCCAGCCGCGGATCACGACGAGCCTTCCGAGCGCGACTGAGACGCTTTTTTCCCGGATATTCACCGATCCCGCCGGCACCGATCCCTACACCCGCGCGATCTCCGACGTCTACATGGATCTTTTCGGGGAAGGCAGCTATCACGGGAAAGGCATCTACGACCTTCAGACCTTCCATCAAGTTTTATCTGGCCGGTTTCCCGAGTCATGCTTGCTAAGCCATGATCTTATAGAAGGCGCGCATGTGCGCGTTGGGCTGGCCTCGGACATCGAGCTTTTAGATCTCTTCCCAAGCGACTACGTTGCTTTCGCAAGCCGCCAGCATCGCTGGGTGCGCGGAGATTGGCAAATCCTAGACTGGCTTTTTCCAGCCGTTCCGGCGCCAGCGGGCCGGCGGCCAAACACGTTATCGGTCCTCAATCAATGGAAGATTCTCGACAATCTGCGCCGCAGCCTTACGCCTGCTTGCGTCATCGCCTTCATCGCGCTCGGTTGGCTGTTCCCGCCGCTTCTCGAAGACTGCTGCCTGGTCGTTGCGGCTCTATTGCTTCTTCCTTCCGCGCTTCAGCTCGCGACTCGGCTTACGGAGCCGTGGAAGCTCGACCCGATGGTCTGGAAGGAACCGGCAACTAACCTGCTTCGTACCGCGGTTTTCGCGAGCGTGTATATGCACCAGGCCGCGCTCAACATCGATGCGATCGTTCGAGTCTTGTATCGCAGGACATTGTCGCATAGGTTGATGCTGGAATGGCAAAGCTCGACGGTCGTGAGCTTGCGGCGAGGAAAACATCGGGACGTATTCTTCATAAAGATGACCAGGATTACGGTGCTTACAGTGGTAATCGCGGCAGCCTTGTACGCGTACAGGCCACTGGCGTTAGTCCTGGCAGCGCCATTTCTGGCGTTGTGGTTCTTTTCACCGATGATCGCCGCCTTGCTCAGCACGCCGCTGCCCCGCAAAGCCGCGCGCGACCTCTCGAGTGGCCACAAGCAAATGCTACGGCACATAGCCCGGCAGACGTGGCGGTATTTCGACGACTTCGTGGGACCTGAGACGAACTGGCTTCCTCCGGATAATTACCAGGAGTTCCTCCGCAAGGAGATTGCCCCGCGGACCTCGCCTACCAATATTGGGCTCTGGCTGCTTTCGGTTCTAGCGGCTCATGACCTGGGATACCTCACCACCGACGGACTCATCGAGCGGATTGAGTCGACAATCCTGACGCTTGGGAATTTGGAGCGCCACGAGGGACACTTGCTGAATTGGTACGACGTCGAGACCCTTACCCAACTCAATCCGCGATATGTCTCCACCGCCGACAGCGGTAACCTTCTCGGCGCACTATGGGCTTTGGAGCAGGGTTTGGAAGAGGTCATTTCCGGTCCGGTCATCGGACCGATAGCCCTGCATGGGTTGGCGGATCCGCTCGCGCTCCTCTGTCACGTACCCCACACGGTGAAAATGGAGGAGATGCCTGAGGCGGCCTTGGTCAAATCGCTGGAGAAAGAGCTGTCGAATGCGCCCAAACTCACGGGTCATCTTATCATCCACCTTCGCGCGGCGCGTAAGAACGCGAGCGACCTGGCGGCTGCGATAAGTCGATGCGAATTTGCAAATGACGCATGCCGGTATTGGTCGGAAAAGATTGTAGAAGAAGCGGAAGCCTGGAATGAGGTGATCGACCTGTATCTGCCCTGGGTCGAAATGCTCGATACAGCTCCTCCCGAGAACTTACTCGGCCTGGACAAAGATGTCCACACATGGCGGCACGAGGCCTTGGGTTCAGCGCCCACGCTTCGCGACCTTGCAGCGGGCGCCGTACCGGGCCTTTCATTTATCCTTGAGTGCGGAGCCAGTGAGGGCGAGAGCGGCCTGCCGGAGAGTACAAAGGAATGGTTGGATAGGTTGCGAGAATCGGCCTTGCGCTCCCAGAAGGCGGCTGCGGAGACCATTTCGCGGGCCGAGAAGCTGCTCTCCGCAATTCGCATCTTAGATGAAGGCATGAATATGCGCTTCTTGTACCATTCGGAGCGCCGGGTATTCAGCATCGGCTACCAGGTTGCCGAAGGAAAGCTGGATTCATCCTATTACGATCTATTGGCGAGTGAAGCTCGGATTGCAAGTCTTGTATCCATCGCACGGGGACAAGCGCCGCTCGAGCACTGGTGGGCGCTCGGCCGGCCATTCGGGCTGTCCAATTACCGGCGCCCCCTGCTGTCGTGGAACGGCACGATGTTCGAATACCTGATGCCGCTGCTCCTTACGCGGTCGTTTGATAATTCGCTTCTGGACCAGGCGTGCAAAGCGGCTGTAGCCTGCCAGATCGCCTACGGCCGGCAGCGCGGAATTCCCTGGGGTTTCTCAGAATCGGCATTCGCGGCTCTCGACGCCAATCAGGTCTACCAATATCGCGCATTCGGAGTGCCCGGACTCGGGTTGAAGCGCGGGTTGGAAGCGGACCTGGTTGTCGCTCCATACGCTTCCGCGCTGGCGCTGGCAGTCGATCCACATGCGGCGATCGGCAACCTCAAGAGACTGGCCCGCCTGGCGCGGCTGGGTATGAGAGGCGGTTATGGCTACTATGAGGCAATCGACTATACGCGGCATCACGGTCCGCGCGGCGAACGCGGCGTCATTGTGTATGCCTACATGGCGCATCATCAGGGAATGTCGCTTCTGGCAATCGATAATGCCCTGAATGGCAAAGTCATGCAGCATCGTTTTCACCGCGATCCGCGCGTGCAGGCAGTCGAGTCGCTCCTCTACGAGCGAATTCCCATCGCTCCGGCGCTGGTGAAAAACTACACGCGCGAAGCGCCGCCGCCCAGGCTTGCGCCGATTATTGCCGCACCGCTTCCAGGAAAGCTGAACACTGCGGAGACCCCGACGCCACGGGCGCATCTGCTATCCAACCGCAATTACAGTGTCATGGTAACGAACGCGGGCGGCGGTTACAGCCGGTGGAAGGACATGGACATTACTCGCTGGAGAGCCGATACCACGCGCGATGCGCACGGTGCGTTTATCTACGTGCGAGACCTCGATTCCGGCGTCTTCTGGTCCGTCCCTCACCATCCCGTCTGCCGCAAAACGGAGCGATACTCGGCCAACTTTACGGCGGATAAGGCGGAGTTTCGACGTCGGGATACCGGGATCGACACGAACCTCGAGATCGTGGTTTCCGCGGAAGACGACGCCGAGATTCGCCACGTGGCGGTCGTCAATCGGTCTTTGCGGCGGCGTCGCATCGAATTCACCAGCTACGCCGAGCTGGCGCTCGCTCCGCACGAGTCCGACCGCGCGCATCCGGCATTCAACAAGCTCTTCATCCAAACACAGGCGCTTCCTGACCTTAACGCTTTGCTTGCGTTCCGCCGCCGTCGCTCGCCGGACGATCCGCCGGTCTGGGCTTTGCACGTGGCGTGTATGTCCGAAACGGCGAGAGAAATGGTTCAGTTCGAGACCGATCGGGCTCGCTTTCTTGGACGGAGCCGCTCGTACCGGAAGCCCTCCGCCATGGAGGGCGACCTCTCGTGCAGCGCCGGGGCAGTGCTCGATCCCATCTTCAGTCTCCGTCACCGTGTGGAGCTTGAGCCAGGGCAGCGATTGCAGATATCCTTCATCACAGGCGCCGCCGAGACCCGCGAGGCCGCCGTCGCATTGGCGGAGAAATACAGCGACATGCACGCATCGCACAGAGCGATCGACATGGCGTGGACGCACGCCCAGCTCGAGCTGCGGCGACTGAGGATCCAGCCGGACGACGCCCAGAGGTTCCAGCAGCTTGCGGGCCATATCCTCTATCCGGACGCTCTATTCCGGCCGCCGGAGGAAAGGCTCCGGCGGAATATCCTCGGGCAATCTCGGCTGTGGTCCTATGGTATTTCCGGAGATCTCCCGATCGTTGCCGTGACCATCGAGAACCCGTACGATGTAGAACTTGTCCGCGAAGTGTTGGTGGCCCACTCGTTCTGGCGAATCCGCGGTCTCAAGGTCGATCTGGTGATCTTGAATGAAGAAGCCGCCAGCTACGAACAGCCACTACAGGAACAGTTGCGGCGGTTGGTCCAATCCCATAGCGAGGTGACCGGAACTGACCGTCCGGGTGGTGTTTTCTTGCGCCCGGCCGCGCAGATTCCCGAAGAGGATCTAACGCTCATCTTGGAATCGGCGCGGGTCGTACTGGTTGCCGCAAGGCGATCGCTCTCGCAGCAGCTTGGGGCCGGAACCCATGTCGCGAAAATACCGGTACGGAGCTCGGCCGCGGCAAGCATAACGGAAGACCCATCGCCGCCGCTGCCCTTCATGGAGCTCCCTTATTTCAACGGACTCGGCGGATTTACTCACGATGGCAAGGAGTACGCCATCTACCTGGGACCGGGCGATCAAACCCCGGCTCCCTGGGTCAATGTGATCGCCAATTCCGGGTTCGGGGCCCTCGTTTCCGAGTCGGGCAGCGGATTTGCGTGGTGCGGCAACAGTCAGGCGAATCGTCTCACGCCATGGTCCAACGATCCGGTTCTCGATCCGCTTGGCGACGCGCTATATCTCAGGGACGAAGATTCCGGGATATTCTGGACGCCAAACGCGCTCCCCGTGCGAGAGATTGACGCCTATCGCGCGCGCCACGGACAGGGTTATACGGTTTTCGAGCACAACAGCCACGCCATCGAGCAGGAGCTGGCTACCTTCGTCCCAATGAATGAGCTCGGAGGCGCGCCGGTGCGAATACAGCGTCTGCGGCTGCGCAACGCTTCTCGTCGAAAGCGCCGGCTGACCGTCAGCAGCTATGTCGAATGGGTCATCGGAACAGACCGCGAACAAACGCAGACGCATGTCTTCACGAGCTGGGATCGGGACAGCCGGTTCCTTTGCGCGCGAAATGCATTCAATCCCGATTTCGGAAATCAGGTCGCGTTCAGCGCTTGCAGTCCCGTGCCGTCCTCATACACATCCGACCGTATGGAATTCCTTGGACGCAACGGCTCGTCCGCACAACCCGCGGCGATGAGACACGCGCATCTCTCGGGCCGCACGGGGGCCGGCCTCGATCCGTGCGCGGCCCAACAAGTCAGCGTTGAGCTCGACTCCGGAGAGGAGAAAGTCCTGGTCTTTCTCCTTGGAGAGACAAGAAGCTTAGCGGAAGCACGCGAAATCGTCAGACGATTCCGCGATCCTGAGGAGGTAGACAAGGCGCTCGGTGAGACACGCGCCTGGTGGGACTCGCTGCTCGAACACGTGCAGGTCGAAACTCCTGACCTCGGGGTGAACTTCCTGCTGAATCGGTGGCTCATCTATCAGACCTTGAGCTGCCGCACCTGGGCCCGCTCCGCATTCTATCAATCCGGAGGCGCGTTCGGGTTCAGGGATCAGCTTCAGGACGCCATGGCCCTCGTTTACTGTTCACCCGGCATCACTCGCGAACAGATCCTTCGCTCCGCGTCGCGCCAATTCATCGAAGGCGACGTGCAGCACTGGTGGCACCCCGAGGCCGGCGCCGGGGTACGAACGCGCATATCGGATGATCTCCTCTGGCTGCCGTTCGTCACCGCGCACTATGTGCGAGTCACCGGAGACGCGGGGATTCTGGAGGAGCAGGTGAATTTCCTCGAAGGTCCGGTTTTGGAACCGGAGGAGCACGAGACGTACTTCCAGCCGTCGATCGCGCGTGAGACCGCGCCGCTGATGGAGCACTGCCGGCGCGCAATCGAAAAAGGCCTCACCTCGGGCCCGCACGGTCTGCCGCTGATCGGCGGGGGAGATTGGAACGACGGGATGAACCGGGTCGGCGTCAAAGGAAAAGGAGAGAGCGTCTGGCTGGCGTGGTTCCTCATCCACGTGCTCAACGACTTCGCGGAGCTTCTCGACCTGCGTGGCGAAGAAAAGACGGCGACGGATTACCGTGTTAAAGCCGTAAAGCTGGCGCGCGCGGCCGAGGACAACGCGTGGGACGGAGCGTGGTACCGGCGCGCGTTCTTCGATGACGGAACGCCTATGGGCTCGGCGCAGAACCCCGAGGCGCAAATCGATTCCCTTCCCCAGTCGTGGGCGGTCATCTCGGGCGCCGCCAACCCCGAGAGAGCGAAAATCGCGATGCAAGCCGTGGAGGAGCGCCTGGTTCGCGCCGAGGATAAAATGGTGTTACTTTTCACTCCGCCGTTCGACAATTCTGACCGGGAGCCGGGCTACATCAAGGGCTATCCGCCGGGTGTTCGCGAAAACGGCGCGCAATACACGCACGGATCGCTGTGGGTGCCGATGGCCTTCGCCCGGCAGGGAGACGGAGACAAGGCCGTTGCCCTGCTCCGGATGATGAGCCCGATCGAGCACACCCGCACTCCCGAGGAGACAGAAAGGTACAAAGTCGAGCCTTATGTCGTCGCTGCAGACGTCTACTCACTCGAGGGACAGGCTGGCCGGGGAGGATGGACCTGGTACACCGGCTCCGCCGGCTGGATGTATCGGATCTGGCTGGAGGAGGTCCTGGGATTCCATCTCCGGGGAGAGGAGCTGATAATCGACCCGTGTATTTCGAGCGATTGGCCGGGATTTACGCTGCGCTATCGGTACCGAAGCTCCGCATACGAGATTCAGGTCGAGAACCCCGATGGCGTCTGCCGCGGGGTCCGCAGCATCGAGCTCGATGGAGAACCGGTTGCCGGACCGGCAGTTCCACTTCGCGATGACGGAGCGCTCCATACTGTCCGCGTTCGATTAGGTGCAACCGCGTCGACCACGGCTACTGCATGATTCCACCTCCATTCACGGGGGCGCCGGCCACGCGTAGACGCTATACTCGTGCTCCCACATAACCGTCTGCCGTTTCGTCCTCTTGACAGTGCTGTCCTTGAACTTCTCCCCGAACCCCTCTTCGGTCATTGGAAGTAAATCGACGAGTAAGGTTGTCTTCGTGCATCCGCATGGCTGAAAAGCAGGTTCCTCCATTGGTACGCTTCTTCGGGAAAAGGGACACACCTCCTGGCGGGCCGGCCATAGTATGATGGAGAATGAATAACAAGCTGATTGGTAGAAGCAAGACAGAGGTCTGGCGTAGTGAAACAATGAGCCAGAGGTACAATCGGCTTTTATTGATACCGACGAGAAAGAATCGCTAAGATTCATTCGCGGAATCTGGTGTAGTGTCTCCGACTCGTCCTTACAATGTGAAGGAAAAGCACCCATACGGGTGGCCGTCTGGCCAGGTTCCTCGCAAAGGCGGCTC
>JBGPOG010000118.1:0-9848 GCA_041487935.1 Chthonomonadia bacterium
AAGATGCAACCGGTAGATGAAGTCGCCTTCCTCGGAAGCCGGCATCGGAGCGCCCGGGCCCAATAACGGATCGAACCGTCCTGCCCGTTCCGCAACTTCGCGCCGGATGGCCATATTCGCGCCCATCCCGGAAATCTCGCCGCGTCGAAGATACCGTTTCTCCGAGAAGCAGAACGAGGGGACATATGCGTTCTGAACGTCTTCCGGAACAACGCCTGGGAGTACTTGCCCGAAGATCACCCCGGTTCCCGGTTCTTCTCGAAAAACGCGCTCGATCGTTGCGAGCCAGTTCGCCGGCGTCTCCGTGTCGTCGTCCGTGAACGCAAAGATCCCGCTTTCCGGTTTTGCCGCCTCCATCAGCAGATTCAAAGCGATGCTCTTGCCGACGGTGCCCGATCGGATAAGTCTCAGCCTGGTCTGACCTCCAAGCTCCTTGCCGATGGCTTGCTCGGTTGCACCCGTCGTGCTTTGATCGACCACGACGATCTCGAAGTCGCTGAATTCCTGCGCTAGGACCGACTTCAGGCACGGAACAAGGTCGTCGGGCCGGTTCCTGGTTGCTATGAGTACAGATATCGACATCAGGTTGTTCATCAGGCGCCGCCAATGTGGCTTACTTCACCCGTTCGGCAGCAGAAATGGGCGGCCGCGCATCCCGTTTCGCAGCGGATGGCCGCATGAATGGCAGCTCGAATTGCCGGTGGAATAGGTAAGCCAGTCCCACGATGAGCGGCAGGCAGAGCAGGAGCGCGCCGAAGAGGGCATCCCTGCTTGGAGATGAGATATACGGCTGCACAATCCGGCCGGCGAGGTCCACGAGCGGTCCATGGATCAGATAGAAGCTGTACGAGAACAGCCCCATTCCGACGAGCGGCTTCCACGAAAGAGCCGAGCGCAACAGACCCCCGATCGATTTGGTTTTCGCATTTGCGAGCCAGATGAGCAGGAATGCGGTCGCGATCCCGACCATCGGATCGGTCATGAAGCGTGGATCGTCGCCAAAGGACGGGAAACGATCGCGCGCCCACCAAGCGAACAGCAAAGCCGCGAAAATGCCGGCGCTCGCCATCGCCGTCAATAAGCCCCATGGAAATCGGTCTCGGATGGATTTCCACTTTTCACCCGGATCGAGGGCGACAATTGCTCCCCCAATTCCGAATGCGAATAGCCCTAAGAACCATGGTACTGTCGCGTCCAGCGGATGTCCCGGGAGAAAGTGCAGCAAGCTCCCGGCCAGGACCGCCGGGATTGCCACAAGCATGGTTCCCTTACGGTAGATCCACACTGCCAGGATCGGATAGAAGAAGTAGAGCTGCCATTCGACGGCTATCGACCAAAGCGGCCCGTTGATCTTGAAGATCCACTGGTTCGACCAGTTATGGATCAGAAGGAGGTGGGCGGCAAGATTTGCCGGCGTAACCGGCAACGTCAAATAGTCTCCTCGGCTGCCAAAATCTGCCGCCTCCCTAAATCCGAGCACAAGCAGCGACACCACAATTGCCGCGTAGTACGGCGGCAATATCCGCTTGGCGCGTCTTGTAATGTATTCCTTCCAGGGCTGCAGCGATCCGCGTCTTCGCGCGACGGAGATCGTAAGGCAGAATCCGGAGAGCACGATGAAGACATCGACGGCGTAGTGTCCGTAGGAGAGCGGCAGCCAGTTCAGGAATTCGATGTCGAACCGCTGGAAGCGGCGCCACATGCCAATGTGGAAGAGCGCCACATAAAGGGCGGCCAGCGCCCGCAGGCTGTCGAGGTAGCTCAAGTGAACGGTCTGGCCGCCAGGACTTGCCGCGTCTGCACTCTGGTTGGAACCGATCGCCTCAACTATCATTTCATCCCCGCGGCGATTGATGCCCAGGCTGGATATTCCAATTTTCAAACACTTCCAATTCCGTCACGCTTGAACCTGAGGTGCTTCCACGGTCTGTCGCGGAGGAGAATTGTCGATCAAGGTCAATACCGACAACATGCCGACCATCATTCCCGCAAGCGTCATTTCCCGGTAGTTGGTCAACTGCAGGTCGAACTTACCGTAGATAAAGACCATCAACAGGTCCATAATAGCGAGAACTCCGAGCATGCGTACAAAGGGATCTTCGGTCTTCTTGAGCTGATGGATCCCCGTGATGATGACCGAAGCGACCAGCATCAGAAAGATGAAGAACCCGAAGTGGCCCTCACTATACCAGACCCAGAGGAGGCTGTTGTGCGGGAAATAGTCGCGCAGCGGAAATTGGATTTCGGGCAGCCCGACCACGCGCACAAAGGGCTTGCCAAAACCCAGTCCTGTCCACGGGAACAGGTCGCGTGTAAACTTCAAGTTCGCATCTTCCGCCATCCGGTAGACGTTCGACATAGCGTCCCGGGACGTTGGATCCGTATTCGATCTCAATGCGCGCGCGGGCAGCGCCCATGGCCCGCTCATGTTCCAGGTCAAAGGCAGATAGATCGCAGCGATCGTGAAGAATATCGTCGCGAACTTCGCTATGCGCGCGCGCTGCTCGCCCCAAACTGCCCAAAGGATCGGCAAGAGCGCGATAAATGCCACGACAAAAGCGCCAATTCCCGCGCGCCGCTGATTGGCCATCACCGCAATGACCGTGCAGGGCGCGAGCGCAAACGCCCACCCGGTGAGCTTCTTATTCGTCTGAGTGATCCACGCAAGGAACAGGATGAACAGCAGCACGTTGAACAACAGGCTGTCGTCGTGCGCCATGATCCCCTCATAGCTCACGCTCTGTCCCATGCTGAAATAGGTTAAGGCGCCGAAAAACCCTTGTATTCCGATGCACGCGGCCGCTACCCATATCACCGGCCGAACGTGCTCGCGATCCCGAATAACATTCCCGGCGAGAAAGAAGCCCGCAACGAAGAGTCCTTGAGCGCGAAGCTGCCACAGCGCAATCGTGACATCACCACCCCGCGCAATTCCATAGGTTAGGCACATAATGAGAACTACGGCATACGCAAGCACCCATCCCGTAATCGGTCCCGATCGCCATGTAAAAGTGCGGTCCGCGATCGACTTGACGATCCACGACAGAGCCGTTAGTACAAATACAAGCTCGCCTGGACTGATCGCGAGTCCGTTCAAAGCGGTAGATCCCTGGTGCTGAGCGATGATACTGATGTTCCACCAGAATGGGACCAACGTGGTGGGGATGGTGAGCCGTGCCTGGGAAGGGTCTCCTCCGAACAAAATGCAACCGGCAACGAGCATGTAGATACCGTAGCGAGGCTGCTGCCAGATGATGACCGGGACCGACAGGCAGATGTATACGGCCAACCCAACGAGAAATGCCGAGGCGATGTGCATTTCCGGCTTGAGCAACAGCAACAGCCCGACCGTGCCAAAAACCAGCACGACCGTTACCATGAGCGCTGCCGTCAATAGCCCGCGACGTGTGCGCTGCCCCTGGATTAGCTGGTCGGTTGTGGGATACTGGGTCTCGATCATAATATTGAGCCTGATACGTCCCTTCAATTATCGGCGAAAGGCCGATTGCACTACAGCAGGCCGGAGCTTGACCTCCGGAAAACTAATGAAACCTGAGCAGGCTCACGGAATAGCCGGGCAGGGTAATCCGCATTTTGCCGCCCTCCAGGTTTATGTCCGGAAGCGCCGTGATTCCGTGGCCAATTGGGCCCGCACGCCAAATCGAGGCCTTGCTCATTGGCGCCGAGTGACGCAGATTCACGGTTACGATGCTGTCGCGTGCAGCCTGCTTATTGATCAGGATCGCCGACGGTTGGCCGGAAGCGCCGTCCAGGCCCGCAAAGCACGAGATATCGTTAGGAGCGCTCACCGTTGCCCGTACGGACGTATCTCCGATCCCTGCGCCGTGCCCATCCGCGTTCCGGTAGATCTTGAATGCGTAGTAGCCGGGCGAATTGCGCGGCGGCATCATCCAGTAATTGGCAAGGTATACGCCTTCGCGGCCGAAAACTCCCAGGCATTCCGCCACCGCAACGCCACCTGGGCCAGTATTGTCCGCGCCCCAATTCCACTCCGTGATTGCGAGTCTCGTGCCCGGATAGTACCTCGAAATCCATTCCTTCATTCGTGGAACCAGGCGAACGGGCTGCGCAATCCACGATTCATCGGAATAGCCGCCGTCCCACAGCGCGCGCGTGCTGCGGATTCGGCGAGCCTGAGTTGCAGGGTCGCTCGCTCCCGAGAACACGCCGGCCGCCTGGGGATAGAAATGCACGTCCAGAACGTCGAGCGTCCGCTTTCCAGTTCGAGCATCGTGCTTCCGGACCTGATCGAGAAACCACGGAATGAACTCCATGTCTCCATGCGAGCGCCGATCCGGGCGCGCGTTGAAGTCAGCCTTTACGCAGTCTTGGGGCGAGTGAATGTAGCCCGTCCAACCCCACGATACCGGGCCTGTAATCTGAGCTGTAGGATCCACGGCTTTCACCGCCGTAGCGTATTCGAGGAACGTAGACAGCAGGTCGTCGTATCCCATGGCTGCCGGATGGATGTCCGTGTGCGTCCCTGCCCAGAGATCCGGCTCGTTATCCATCGCATAAAATCGCACTCCACCGTTCGCCGCCGTCCCGAATTTCTGCACGAGGTGGTACACCCACTCGTCTTGAAATACCGCGTCGTCGTTTAGGTCTGGGGGAAAATTGAATGGCGCCCGCTTTCGCGGAAATGAACGGATGCACGTGCGAAGCCTGTTCTCGGCGGGGTCGTAACCTGCGATGGAGCCATTGCCCGCAGAAACCGGCAGTCCCCCTTTCGCCGGAACGTTTAGCGAACGGGACCCGGGATTGTCGTCCTTCGCCACGAAGCCAATCGTCGGAATAGTCAGAACGGTGGCCGCGCCGTTCGCACGGTTCCCTGCAATAAAGCCGTCCGCCTGGGCCGATGGGGTTCGGTTTTCCGGTTTGTTCGCGTTGTAATTGGTATTTCGAAATTCGTAATCGCGGGCGGTGTTAAAGCAGTTTCCCTTTTCCCAGTTGTACCTCGTGGTTGGGTTCCCGCCCCAACGGTTGGAACCGAGCCGCAAATCTTGAAGGTAGTCGGCCGGAGCGGAATCCATCCCGTAGATAAATGGGCTGATCGGGCGCCGTTCGAGCGACGTGTCGATCGTGATTGTATAAGGGGCCGGCGGTATGCTCGCGCGACCCGTAAGCTTTATGTCCGCGAAGTAGACCGCGGGCTGTGTGCGGCCCGCGCCCTCTTGAAAGCTAACTCCTGTTATCGTCGTGCCCGAGGCGTTGAGCTTGGATAACGGTACGATCGCCAGACTCCACAGTTGGGCCGAAATCCGCTTTTGGGGAAGCGCGCTTCCAATATCTATCTTGGGCCCGAATTTGCCGGATTTGTCCACGCAGCAAACCACAACCTGCTGGCCACCCGCGCTTCCACCGTTGACCCAGAACCATAGCGAGGTGAAGCCGTTGGTTTTTAATCCGGCGCAGTGCAGATAGACGCCGTTATATCCCGCGGGATTCATTTCGATGCTCGCGCTGCCGTTATGAGCGAAAGCCTTGCTCTGCAATTTGTGCGGCGCCCACGACCAATCCTGCCAGCCCGGCGCAAGCCCATTGGCGTAGATCGACTCGTCACCGGGCGGCGTAATCGGCGAGGTCGCCTGCCGCGCCGCGATTACATTTGAGCCAAGGATTGTAAATGCTGTCAGCGCGCAAGCCGCCACGAGCGTTGCCGCGCGAATCCAGTCCCAATCGGCGCTCCGTCCAATCACTGGCCCTCGTCCTCGGAAAGCTTCTTGATCGGTTTTGCGGGAACGCCTCCCACGAGGGTATTCGGCTCGACATTCGCAGTCACCACCGCCCCGGCAGCTACCACGCTTCCGCGGCCCAGCGTTACCCCCGGCAGTATCGTTGCACGGGCCCCGATCCAACATCCGTCCTCGACGGAAATTGGCGCCGCACTCGACTTCCCGCAACGCCGCCAATGCCGGCTTGTGTCGTGCTGCGTCGTCACCATGACGACGTGGTGGCCGACCGCGACGTTGTTCCCGATCTCGATTTTCTCGGCGAGGTCCAAGAACAATGGCGTCGTGATCTGGCAGTCGGCGCCAATCCGCAAGAGCTTCCAAATCCTCCCTGGACCGTGGAGCGCCAGGCTGCCAAGAACCATCGTACGCGGACCGATGCGGACGCCGATCGCGCGGTATACAGTTACGCGGACTCTGTTGAACGCCAGGCGCGGGCAGAAGAAAAGGACGGCATTTGCCAGCCGGAGACGCGGATGAAGTGCATCGAGGTCTCCAAGGACGGCGCCAACGGCTCGCGAAATGAGCGGACGTGGACTATCCTTCGCCGGAGCGGATACCGCAGGCGAGCGCGCTTCGGCGCCGGTCTCTTCCAGCGCCACAGCTTCTAACCTTTCTTCCAGTTATACATAATGAACGCCCAGACGAAAACGCCGACCGCGACCCACTGCTTCCACGTCAGCTTTTTCGTCAGGATGCCGATTCCGCACAACGCAAACAAGAATTGCATTTCATATCTCATGGGCTCGTCCTTACTTCGGGCGTTGGGGCGCCATCAAACACCGTATCGGCTCTGACATCGACAATCTTGAACGGCCGGCTAAGATTCTCCCCGGTCACGGCCGCAAACACCGCGGGGCTTGGGATCAAAGAAGCCTCGCCGCCAAGATCACCCCGATCTTTCGCAAAACGATAGAGCGCCAATAGGGCGCTCGAGTCGATCCGGTCGACGGCTCGCAGATCCAACAGGACCGATAAAGCGTGTTCCGGAATCCGCTTCAACTCAGACTGAAGTAATTCGATATGGCCGATCGTCGCATGTCCTCGAAAAGTCAATACGGCGGACGAGTCAGTCACATCGAGCATTGAATCGAGATGCTCCGAGACGTTTCCGGCCAGCGCGCCGGCCACATTGTTGTAAGAGCAGATAACGTCGTCGATCCCCGCAGACCTTAGAGCGCGCCGAATGCCTCGTGACTGCCCAACGATTCTGATTTCGCGGCCTGCGAATGCTGCTCGCTTTGGCAGATTGAGCAGTGTGCCCATCACGACGCTGTCGATTCCTGTTACAGCTTGCAGGTCGAGGATTATATGGGACGGGAGACTTAGCGCTCGATCGGCGACGAATTGCAACTCGGCCAGAAGCCGCGAGTCCAACCGCCCAGTTACCGAAATCACCGTGTTACCGTCGAGTTGAACCTCCGACAGTCGCGATTCCTCCGATTTGCGCCCGCGCATCAACCATAGCTGGACGGCGATCAATCGCCCGAAGTGCCAGATGTCCTGGGCATATCGCTTCGACAGCCGGCGCGGGTCTTGGCAAAGCCGATGGAACCACTCCATTCCGAAGCGCTGGACCCAGACCGGCGCGCGAACGAACGCGCCGGCGATAAAATCGAATGTAGCGCCGACCCCGATGCACACGGGCACATTCAAGCGATCGCGGTGCATATGGATCCACTTCTCTTGCTTTGGATTTCCGAAGGCCACCAGCAGGATATCAGGCTTCGACTCTTCTATTTTATCGAGAATTCCTTCATTGTCCATCTCGATCACCGACGCGACCGGCGGAGAGACGCACCCAACAACCTGAAGACCCGGGTTTTGTTCTTCCAACCGCTGTTTCGCCGATTGCGCGACCTCCTCGCGGCCGCCGAGCATGAAGATGCGATATCCCTCCTTCGCCGCAGTCTCGGCGAGCTTTGGAACGAGGTCCGAGCCCGCGACGCGTTCGCGGAGACTGGCTCCCAGCCATCGCGACGCTGCAACAATCGGCATTCCGTCCGGGACCACCATGTCTGCCGTCAGGAGTATCGTTCTCAGTTCGGAATCTCGAACTGACCGAACGAGAAAGTCCGTATTGGCAGTTGCTATCTGATGAAACCGGCGTGACTCGATGAACTCCCCAAGCCGAACCAGTACCTGGCCGGTGTCTAGATCGTCGATCGGTATCCCGAGAATGGCAACGGTTTTGCGCATAAGTTCTACGTTTTAGTAAGCGCTGTTTCGCGCGGGCGAAGGTGGGAATTCGCCATAGCGGAGGTCAGCCGTCGATTACCTCACGTCCGCAGGATCTTCCAGTTTTCGGCGCTCGGTCCGGTTCCATCCCGATGCGCCGCGCCCGAATAACATTGCTCCGTACAGTACTAACTTCCACATGATATAGATAGGCGCATACAGCAAGGATGCCGCAACCCTCGCTGGCACCCTCGCGACGGCAAGTCCAAGCGCCAGGTAAGCGGTCAATACAGCCACTACGAACAACCAAAGAATAAGTGCCAGGCGGGCGGCCGATGATCCAGGATCCGCCGCCATCCAGATGCCCGCTCCAATGACCGCCAGCGCCGGCACGAGAAAGAGCTCCGCGAACGGCGGTATGATCAGCTCCACGGCGCGGTCTATTACGGTCATTTTCCGGCATCGCAGACCTTCCGCGAGCAAACCAAAAGCGCGGCGCAGCAGTCCGTATCGACCCCCCTCCCAGCGTTGTCGCTGAGTTGATGCCTGCCTGGCGGTAACCGGCATCTGCGCGGAAACCACTGCCTCCGGTGTAAACTCGATTTTTTCTCCCTCTAGCACAAGCCGGATCGTGTAATCGATATCCTCGGTGATGCTCTCGCCCGACCACGGAACGCGCTCCAGCAGCTCCCTGGAGAAGCACATCCCGTTTCCTTTCAGGCCATCCGACAGTCCTAGCGCCATCCTGCCGCCGGGTTTCACGTAATGGGCTAGTGCAAGGGCACAGGCCATCAAACGCGTGCGCCACGATTCTCCGGCGTTCAATACATTATAGTGGGCCTGAATGGCGCCCGCCTGTGAGTTGAGCGCGCCATCCATCACTTTCAGGAAATTATCGGAAAGAATCGAATCGGAATCTAGGAAGACGAAGGCATCGAAGCGGCGTGAATCTGCGAGGAGACGGTCTAGCGCCCATACCAGCGCGTACCCTTTTCCCAGCCGTTCCGGGTCTGTGCGCTCCAGGACCCCGGCGCCGCATTCACGCGCCACGCCGGCCGTATTGTCGTCACAATTGTCGGCAATAACGACGGTCGCGAACTTGCCGGCGGGGTAATCCAATGAGCCCAGCCTATCAATCACTTCGCCCAGCAGAAGCTCTTCATTATGAGCCGGTATCAGCAGGCAGAACTTCCGCCCGGTTGTACTCGCCGGCGCAACAGCTCTCAACGTCCGGCGAAACAACGCGGCCGCAACCGCAAGGACAAATAGATAGAGCGCGCCCAGCGCCCACAGCAGCCATATCAGGCCACCGGCCGCCAAAAAGACGCGCCCTATCCAGATTCCTCCGCCAGTGGCTACGAAAAATACTTCTGCAGCCATTTCGGCATCGCCGATTCGACGCCATTTAGTACCACGCCGAGCACTTTATCCGATCCGATCGTCTCTATCGCGCGTCCCACGATCTCTCGAGGAGTCACGCCCGCGCGCACCACCATCACGACTCCGTCGAGATGCTTCGTTAGGGACTTCGTATCTGCAACCGGAAGGACCGGCGCCATGTCGAGGACGATAAAGTCGCTGGAAAGCTTGAGAGTGCTGACCACTTCGGTCAACCTCGATGATCTTACCAATCGTGCGGGATTGGCGGCAGCCCGGCCCGCAGGAATGATCGACAGATTATCCAGCTCGGTCCGCTGAATGACGGCGGAGAGGTCGTCCTCCGATCCCTCGAGGATGTCCACGAGCCCCGCGGCCATCGGTAGGTTCAGCCGGGTCTGCATGTCCCAATTTCGCAGGTTGAAGTCCACAAGGGTAACTCGCGCCTGCGAGTTTTGGGCCATGGTGCCCGCGAGGTTCAGCGCAACCGTGGTCTTGCCCTCGCCGTAAACCGCCGACGTCACGCCCACGACGAAGCAC